>DASQWY010000094.1:0-4081 GCA_035640005.1 Actinomycetes bacterium | reverse complement strand
GCGCAGGTCGGCCTGGCCGATGCTGTCGATGGCGGTGGCGGACATGCGCCACTGGCCCTCGTGCGGCAGCGTCACCTCGTACTGCCAGGTCGCCGAGGTCGCGCCGATCACGTCGGGCAGCCCGCGGAAGGTGTTGAAGCTGGACGCCACGCTGCCGTCGTCCTGCAGGTACTGGTTGTTCTCGTCGCGGAACCAGTAGGTGAGCGCGTTGACGCCCTTGTCGTCGGAGGCGGTGCCGGTGGCGACGAAGCTGGTGCTGGTCAGCACGCTGCCGCTGGGGCCGGTGATCGAGGTGGCCGGGGTCTGGTCGTCGAAGCTGAACGACTCGATCTTCTTGAGTGCCTTGGTGGCGTCGCTGCCCCCGCTCACCGCGAACGTCTTGGCGGTGAGCAGCAGCTGGTGGTTGCCGGTGATGGTGACCGGCAACGACCAGGCGGTCGAGGTCGCGTTGGTGGTCGCCAGCGACGCGTAGACGTTGTTGGAGGGCCCCCAGCTGGTCATGTCGTCCTGCAGGTACTGCTTGGTGTCGCGGTCCTGGATCTCGACCTGCACCCGGCGTACGAGGCCGGGCGCGGTGGCCTGGCCCTGGATGACGAACTGGGCGCCGGCGGTCACCACGTGCCCCTCGATGGGGCTGGTGATGGTGGTGTCGATCGGCGAGGGCGCCGAGACGGTGTTGAAGTCGTAGAACGCGACCCGCCCGGTGCGCACGCCGCCCTGGTACATCTGGTCGCCGCCGACGAACAGGCCGCGCGGGGTCGCCTCCATCGCCTTGTTGCCCTCGAAGGAGTTCGCGCCCGGGTCCCACTCGAGCGCCTTGCCGTCGGCGGGGTTGAGGGCGCCGAGGTGGTCGCGGCGGACCACCGAGTCGCCGAGGCCGTAGCCGGACAGCCCCTGGCCGGTGCCGTAGCCCACGTCGTCGAGCCCGGGCCACGGGTCCGGCGCGGTCGGCGACTCCTCGAACTGGAAGTGCCCGCCGACGTACACCGCCTGCTCGGTGATGGCCACCGAGTAGACGCTGTCGAAGTGGCGCGAGACCCACAGCGGCTCGACGTTGTCGTTGCCGGCGATCGGGAAGGCCACCGCCGTGTCGCTGATCGGCGGGCGGTCGCCGCCGGAGCCGCTGGTCACCACGAAGTACTGGTCGTTGGGGGCGATGTCGCCGGCGTAGATGCGCGTCACGCCGCCGACGAACTGCAGGTTGTCGTCCCACAGCCGCGAGCGCCACGGCAGCAGCTGGTTGCTGCGGGTGTCGATCAGGCCGACGCCGTAGCGGTCCTGGCCGGCGATCTTGCGGCCGGTGTGGACGACCAGCAGCTTGCTCTCGTCGTGGGTGAGCTTGAGCTGCTGCACCGTCAGCATGCCGTTGACGCCGATGCCGCCGGACAGGTCGTTGACGAAGCCGGGGATCACCGCGCCGGTGGTGCCGTTCAGCGCCACCAGGCCGGCCCGCGGGGTGCCGTTGACGGTGGTGAACTGGCCGCCGACGTACACGGTGGTGTTGCTGGCCGCCACGGCGGTGGCCTGCGAGCTGGCGTTGGCGGTGAAGCCGGCGACCGGGGCGCCGGTGGTGGGGTTGAGCGAGGCGATCTTGCGCTTGGTCACGCCGTTGACGGTGTTGAACGTGCCGGTGACGTACAGCTTGGTGCCGTCGGGCGAGGCCTCCACCGCGGTGACGCCGCCGCCGCCGAAGGTCGGCCGGAAGGCGGTGTCGACCAGGCCGGTGTCGAGGTTGTAGGACGCCAGGTAGCGCTGGCTGTAGGTGGTGCCGCCGCCGGGGTTCTGGATCGAGGTGAACGTGCCCGCGACGTACACGTGCGAGCCGACGACCTCGATGTCCCAGATCTCGCCGCTGCCGATCACCGGGGTGTTCTTGCGCGGGACGTTCGGGACCAGGCTGGTGTGCCCCGGGACCGGCTGGGCCGCGCCGGCGTGCGGCACCACGGCGATCCCCAGCGCGGTCATCGAGCCCACCAGCCCGGCGAGCACGAGAACGGCGACACGCCTACGCCCACGCACGATGTACCCACCCCTCGGTCAGGGAGCTCGGTTTGGTCCAGCGGATCGTAGGCAGACCGACCACGCTGGCGATCCCGCATCCGCAGTAGCCGGCCTGCGGAATCGGCTGAGGTTTGCAGGAGGTGCGACCATCTTGGGATGAGGCTGCTGGAACGGGACGCCCAGCTCAGCGAGCTGCTGGCCGCCCTCGTGCGCGCCCGCCGGGGGCGCGGGACCACCGTCCTGGTCGCCGGCGAGGCGGGCATCGGCAAGACCTGGCTGCTGCAGGAGTTCGCCGCCCGGGTGGCGCCGGCGGCCCGGGTGCTGCTCGGGACCTGCGAGGACCTGCTGACGCCCAGGACGCTCGGGCCGTTCCGGGACATGGCGCGCGACGCGGGCGGCGCCCTCGGCAAGGTCGGCGGCGACGACCGCGACGCCTTCATCGACGCGCTGCTGGAGGAGATGGGCTTCTCCCAGCGGCCGGCGGTGGTGATCGTCGAGGACGCCCACTGGGCCGACGAGGCCTCCCTCGACATCATCCGCTACCTGGCCAGGCGGGTGGAGCGGCTGCCGGCGATGGTGGTGGTCAGCTACCGCGACGAGGAGCTGACCGACGAGCACCTGTTCCGCCGCCTGGTCGGCGCCCTGGCCGGCCCGGCGGTGCTGCGCATTGAGCTGGAGGGGCTGTCGGACGCGGCGGTGGCGCAGCTGGCGGCGGCCGCGGGCCTGGACCCCGGCCGGGTGGTGGCGACGGTGGGCGGCAACCCCTTCTACCTCACCGAGGTGCTCGCCGCCCCCGGCTCGGCGGTGCCGCCGTCGGTGCGCCACGCGGTCCTGGCCCGGTTCGCGTCGCTGCCGCCGCCGTGCCGTTCCGCCCTGGAGCGGCTGGCGGTGGTCCCCGCCGAGACCGAGACGTGGCTGGCGGCGGCCCTGCTGGACGACCCCGCCGCGCTCGAGCCCGCCGAGCGGCGCGGGATGCTGGTCGCCGCCCACGGCCGCATCCGCTTCCGCCACGAGCTGGCACGGCGGGTGGTCGAGCTGTCGCTGCCCCCGACCCGGCGGGCCGGCCACCACCGGCGGGTGCTGCGGGCGCTGGAGGCGGCCGGCGCCGAGCCCTCACGCATGGTCCACCACGCCGTCGCCGCCGGCGACGAGGCCGCGGTCGCCCGCCACGCCGCCGCGGCGGCGGGCGAGGCGGCCAAGGCCGAGGGGCATCGCGAGGCCGCTGCGTTCGCCCAGCTCGCCCTGGAGCGAGGCGGCGCCCGCTTCGACCGCCTGACGGTCGCCCGGCTGCACGGGCAGGCCGCCGCCGCCCTGTTCGCGCTGAACCGGTTCGGCGAGGCAGCCGGGCACGCCGACCGGGCCGTGGCGATCTGGGACCAGTCCGGGACCACGCCCCTGGAGCTGGGCGAGGCGCTGCTGATCTCGGCGCGCATGAGCACCTACGTGGCCGACCCCGCCGCCGCCCGCGCCAAGGCGCTGCGCGCGCTCGGCATCCTGGAGCCGCTGGGTCCCAGCCACGCGCTGGCGCTGTGCTACAGCACCCTGGCGGCGCAGCACTCGCTCCAGGCGCAGTTCGAGGCGGCGGAGGCCTGGGCCGGGCGGGCCCTGGACCTCGCCCGCCGGATCGGCAGCATGGACGTGGTCGCCCACGCCCTGTCCTACCGCGGCGTCGCCAGGGCGTCGCAGGGCGACGAGGCCGGCTTCGCCGACATGGAGCGCGCGGTGGAGACCGCGCGCCAGGCCGGCCACGGCGACTACCTGGCGGTGGCGGCGCACAACCGGGCGATCCTGCTGATCCGCTCCGCCCGCCCCATCGAGGGCGAGCGGGACCTCGACGTGGCGGAGCGGGCGGCGCGCGAGCACGGCTTCGACGCCCACCTGTTCCTGATCGAGGCCGCCCGCTGCCAGGTGCTGATGCTCCGGGGCGCCTGGGACGAGGCGGAACGGCGGCTCCGCGGCCTGCTGGGCACGGCCCACGACCCCGGGAGCAACCTGGCGAACTCGATGGCCGTGCTCGGCCGCATCCTGGCCCGGCGCGGCGACCCGGAGGCCAGGACGCTGGTCGACCGCGCCTGGGCCC
>DASQWY010000093.1:0-2125 GCA_035640005.1 Actinomycetes bacterium | reverse complement strand
GCGGGTCCCGCCGAGGGGATCGCGCCGCCGTGGGCGGTGGCGGCGGTGTCGAACGCGTAGGCGGCGGGTCCGGCCAGTGCCACCAGCAGGCCGGCCGTCACCAGCACCGCCAGGGCCGCCCGTCCCAGGCGCAGGTACGGCAGCACGACCAGCGCGGTGGCGGTGGCGAGTCCGCCGAGCAGCACCAGCGGGGCCAGACCCGGCAGCCACTCCGGGGTCCGCGCCAGCAGGGTGTAGGACCAGATGCCGGTCACGGCCACGCTCGCGGCCAGGACCACCCGCGCCCACTGGTGCTGGCGCTGCCGCCACAGCATGGTGGCGCCGATGCCGACCAGCGCCCCGATCGCCGGGGCCAGGGCCACGGTGTAGTAGGGGTGGATGATCCCCTGGGCGTAGCTGAACACCGCGCCGGTGACCAGCAGCCAGCCGCCCCACAGCAGCAGCGCCGCCCTGGTCCGGTCGGTCCGGGGCGCGCGGCGGCGCATCCACAGGCCGGCGGCCCCCAGGATCAGCGCGGCCGGGATGAGCCAGGCGACCTGCCCGCCCATGTCGGCGCCGAACAGCCGGGCCCAGCCCGTCTGGCCCCAGCCCATGGCGCCGCCGACGCTGCCGACCTCGTTGCCGGTGAGGCGGCCGAAGCCGTTGTAGCCGAAGGTCAGCTCCAGGACGCTGTTGGTCTGCGAGCCACCGATCCAGGGCCGGGCGGAGGCGGGGATCAGCTCCACGATCGCGACCCACCAGCCGGCCGACACCACCAGGGCGATCCCCGCCAGCAGGAGCTGGCCGATCCGCCGCCGCAGCGGGGTCGGCGCCGCGATCGCGTACACCAGCGCGAACGCCGGCACCACCAGCAGCGCCTGCAGCATCTTGGTGAGGAAGCCGAGGCCGACGCTGCTGCCGGCCAGCAGCAGCCAGCCGGTGCCGGCGCGCTCCAGCGCCCGCACGGTCGCGTACGCGCCCAGCACCAGCAGCAGGGTGAGCAGCGCGTCGGGGTTGTTGAAGCGGAACATCAGCGCCGCCGCCGGCGTCAGCGCCAGGACCGCGCCGGCCAGCAGGGCGGCCCCGGGCGCGAACCAGCGCCGCACGGTGGCGTACAGCAGCCCGACCGCCGCGACGCCCTCCAGCGCCTGCGGGGCGAGCACCGTCCAGGAGTTGACGCCGAAGATCCGGGCGGCCAGGTCGGACGGCCACAGCGACAGGGGCGGCTTATCGACGGTGATGAAGTTGGCGGCGTCGGAGGAGCCGAAGAAGAAGGCCTTCCAGCTCCTGGTCGCCGCCTGGACGGCCGCCGCGTAGAAGTCGTTGGCGTACCCCGACGCGCTCAGCCCCACCAGGTACAGCAGGGCGGTCGCCGCCAGCAGCAGCAACAGGCCGGGCCGGACCCAGGGCGGGTCGGTCTCGCGGCCGCGCAGCAGGCGCCGCCATCTGCTGCTGCGCGCGAAGGCCGTGGTCGGGGCGGGGTCCCGGGGCCGCAGGGCGTCGAGCCCGGGCGCTGTGGTCGTCATGGCGTGCTCCTGGTGGGTAGGACGGTGTCGTGCGGGTCCGGTTCGTGGCTGCCGGCGCGCGCTCCCGGGCGGAAGACCCAGTCGCGCAGCAGCAGGAATCGCAGGATGGTGGCGGCGAGGTTGGCGGCGACGAGGACCGCGACCTCCAGCGCCCTGGGCGGACGCGCCACCAGCGCGTGCAGCCCGCCGAGGGCGCCCGCCGTGAGGGCCAGGGCCAGGGCGAGCACGGCGAGCCCCTGGAGCTGGTGGCGCACGGCCCTGGCGGCGCCGCGGACGGCGAAGGTCCAGCGGCGGTTGGCCGCGGTGTTGGCGACGGCCGTGACCAGCAGGGCCGTCGCGTTGGCGGCCTGCGCCGGCAGCGCGGCCCGCATGGCCAGGTACAGCGCCAGGTAGGCGAGGGTGCTGGCGACGCCGATCACGGCGAAGCGGGTGACCTGGCGGAGCAGGCGCGCCTGCGCCGTGGCGGGCGCCCGGCCGCGGTCGCGGCCGAGCTGGGCGCGCAGGGTCTCCACCGGGATGGTCCCGCCGGCCAGGCCGCGCGCCAGCCGGACGATGCCCTTGAGGTCCGCCACGGCCGTGTCGAGGATGTCCACGCGTGAGTCAGGGTCGTCGACCCAGTC
>DASQWY010000092.1:0-2570 GCA_035640005.1 Actinomycetes bacterium | reverse complement strand
AGCGCACCACGGCCGGCCGCGCGCCGGGCGCCGGCCGCGGTGCTGTTCGACCGGGACGGCACCCTGGTCGCCGACGTCCCCTACAACGGCGACCCCGACCGGGTCGAGCCGCTGCCCGGCGCCCGCGAGGCGCTGGCGCGGCTGCGGGCCGCCGACGCACCGCCGCCCTGGCCGCGCTCGGCTGGCTGGCGGGCACGGCCGAGCTGGCCTGGGCGCGGATCGCGCCGGGGCCGCGCACCCCGGCGGAGGTGGCCACCATGCTGGCCACCAGCCTGCTGCTGCCGGTGGCGGCCAGCGGGCACTGGCTGGCGGGCTGCTGGCGCCTGCCCCGCCGGCTCGCCGACGCTGGCGCCCCCGAGCGGGGGGCCGGCGGGTGAGCGGGCGGCCCCACGTCCTGCTGGCCAGGCAGGACAGCGCCGGCGACGTGCTGCTGGCCGGGCCGGCGGTGCGCGCGGTGGCAGCCGGCGCCAGGGTCACGCTGCTGTGCGGGCCGCGCGGTCGGGCCGCGGCCGAGCTGCTGCCCGGCGTCGACGCGATCCTCTGCCGCCACGCCCCCTGGATCGACCCGGAGCCACGCCCGGTCACCCGCGCGGCCATGGAGGCGCTCGCCGACGAGCTGGCGGCCCTCGCCGTCGACCAGGCGGTGGTGCTGACCTCCTTCCACCAGAGCCCGCTGCCGCTGGCGCTGCTGCTGCGCATGGCCGGGGTGCCCACGATCGCGGCGGCGAGCGTCGACTACCCCGGCGCGCTGCTGGACGTCCGCCACCGGCCCGGCGACGGCCGCCACGAGGTGGAGCGCGCCCTGGAGCTGGTCGCCACGCTCGGCTACCGGCTGCCGCCCGGCGACGACGGCCGCCTGGCCGTCCGCCGCCCCCGCGCCGGCCGGCCCAACCCCGCCGGGGCGCGGCCCTACGTGGTCGTCCACCCCGGCGCCTCGGTGCCCGCTCGCGCCTGCACCCCGGAACGCAGCGCCGCGCTGGTGGCAGCGCTGGCGGCCCACGGGCGGCGGGTGGTGGTGACCGGCGGCCCGCGGGAGCGGCCGCTGACCGCCAGGGTCGCCGCCGGCGCGCGGGGGCTGGCGGTCGACCTGGGCGGGCGGCTCGACCTGGCCGGCCTCGCCGAGGTGCTGGCCGGCGCGGACGCGGTGGTGGTCGGCAACACCGGCCCGGCGCACCTGGCCGCCGCCGTCGGCACCCCGGTGGTGTCGCTGTTCTCCCCGGTGGTGCCGGCCGCCCGCTGGCGCCCCTGGCGCGTGCCGCAGGTGCTGCTCGGCGACCAGGGCGCCGCCTGCGCCGGGACCAGGGCGAGGACCTGCCCGGTCCCCGGGCACCCGTGCCTGGACGGCATCCCGGTCGAGCGGGTGGTGGCCGCGGTGGCGGCGCTGGCGCCCGCCCCGGCCGGCCGGGAGGTGCCGGCGTGAGGGTGTTCCTGTGGCACGTGCACGGCGCCTGGACGACCGCGTTCGTGCGGGGCCGGCACACCTACCTGCTGCCCACCACCCCCGACCGCGGTCCGGACGGGCTCGGCCGCGCCCGCACCTACGCCTGGCCCGCCTCGGCGGTGGAGGTCCCGCCCGACGAGGCTGCCGGCGCCGAGGTCGACGTGGTGGTGCTGCAGCGCCCGCGGGAGCTCTCGCACCTGGCCGAGTCGTGGCTCGGTGGCCGCCGCCCCGGCCGCGACCTGCCCGCCGTCTACCTGGAGCACAACGCCCCGCAGGGCCGCGTGGCCGACATGCGCCACGTCGCCGCCGACCGCCACGACCTGCTGGTCGTCCACGTCACGCACTTCAACGACCTGTTCTGGGACTGCGGCTCGACCCCGACCCGGGTGGTCGAGCACGGCGTGGTCGACCCGGGGCCGCGCTACCGCGGCGAGCTGCCGAGCGCCGCGGTGGTGATCAACCAGCCGGCCCGGCGCGGCCGGGTCACCGGCACCGACCTGCTCTGCCGGCTGGCCGCCGCCGTCCCGGTCGACCTGTTCGGCATGCAGGCCGAGCGCCTGGCCGGGATGGC
Organism: Actinomycetes bacterium; assembly: GCA_035640005.1. GTDB lineage: Bacteria > Actinomycetota > CALGFH01 > CALGFH01 > CALGFH01 > DASQWY01. The sequence goes on along the minus strand of DASQWY010000092.1, from coordinate 558 downwards.
GGGCGTCCGGCCGGCCGGCGACCTGCCCCAGGCCGAGCTGCACCGGGAGATGGCCCGCCGCCGCCTGTACCTGCACCCGGTCCGCTGGACCTCGCTGGGGCTGTCGCTGCTGGAGGCGATGCACCTCGGCATGCCGGTGGTGGCGCTGGCCACCACCGAGGTCGCCGAGGCCGTCCCGCCGGCGGCCGGGGTGGTCTCCACCAGGGTGGAGGTGCTGGCCGACGCGGCCCGCCGGCTCGCCGCCGACCCCGAGCAGGCCCGGGCGATGGGCAGGGCCGCCCGGGCGGCGGCCCTGGCCCGCTACGGCCTGGACCGCTTCCTGGCCGACTGGGACCGGGTCCTGGAGGAGGCGCGCGCGTGAGGGTCGCGATGGTCAGCGAGCACGCCAGCCCGCTGGCGGCGCTCGGCGGCGCCGACGCCGGCGGCCAGAACGTCCACGTCGCCGCGCTGTCGGCCGCGCTCACCAGGCGCGGCGCCGAGGTGACCGTCCACACGCGCCGCGACGACGCGGAGCTGCCGGCCAGGGTGGCGGTCGCGCCCGGGTACACCGTCGAGCAC
>DASQWY010000091.1:0-2289 GCA_035640005.1 Actinomycetes bacterium | reverse complement strand
CGACGACCAGATGGTCTGCACCGCCAAGCCGCAGCACCCAGGCACCCCCGACATCTGGAACCCCTTGCCCTACTTCACCACCGTCCACGACGACGGCCAGCGCGGCAACGTCCAGCCGCTGTCGCAGTTCCTGGCCGCGGCGAGGTCGGGCAAGCTGCCCGCGGTCTCCTGGGTTGTGCCCAACGGCACCCTCAGCGAACACCCCCCCGCCTCGGTCCACGCCGGTCAGGCCTACGTCACCAACCTGGTCAACACGGTCATGCGCGGCCCCGACTGGCCCAGCACCGCGGTCTTCCTCAGCTGGGACGACTGGGGCGGCTTCTACGACCACGTCGTCCCACCCCACGTCGACCAGAACGGCTACGGGCTCCGCGTTCCCGGCCTGGTCATCAGCCCCTACGCCCGGCGCGGTATGGTCGACCACCAGACGCTGAGCTTCGATGCCTACCTGAAGTTCATCGAGGACGACTTCCTCGCCGGCGCCCGCCTGGACCCGCACACCGACGGCCGGCCCGACCCGCGCCCAACCGTTCGCGAGGAGGCCCCCCAACTCGGCGACCTCCAGGCAGACTTCGACTTCACCCAGCCACCCAGCCCGCCGCTGCCGCTGCCACCCAACAATCCGCCGTAGCTGGACTGCGGCCGCAGCAACCGGCCGGCCTGCTGCGGCAACCGCTGTGCGGCTTGGCCTGTGGCAGTGGGGCATCCTGGTTCGAAGGCACCAGGGTGAGGAGGTGGCATGGCAGGGCCGGGGAGGGAGCGCGTCCTGGCGATCGACGTGGTGCGCGGGCTGGCGGTGGTCGGCATGCTGCTGGTCAACGACGCCGGCATCCCGGCCGCCATGCCCCAGGCGCTGCGCCACGCCCCCTGGCAAGGGCTGACCCTGGCCGACCAGGTCTTCCCGCTGTTCCTGTTCACCGTCGGGGCGTCGATGCCGTTCTCCCAGCGGGCGCAGCAGCCAGCCGCGGTACTGCGGCGGGTGGCGGCCCTGGTGGTGCTCGGCTGCCTGCTGGTCTCCGCCAAGCAGTACCGGCTGGCCCCCTCCACCGGCGTGCTGCAGCAGGTCGCCGGGGCCTACCTGCTGGCCTGGGTACTGCTGCGGCTGCCCCGCCAGGCGCAGCTGCCGGCCGCGGCGGCCGTGCTGGGCGGTCTGTGGGCGGCGTTCACCTTCCTGCCCGCCCCCGGGGTGCGGCCGGGGTCGTGGGCGCCTGGCAGCAACCTGGCCGCGTTCGTCGACCGCAGCCTGCTCGGCCAGTTCTCCGAGCACGGTGTGCTGGTCATGGTGGCCAGCAGCACCAGCGTGCTGGCCGGGGTCGCCGCCGGGCGGCTGCTGCGCCGCGCGCCGGCCACCGGGGTGACCGGCAGGCTGCTCGCCCTGGGGGTCGTCATGCTCGTGGTGGGGCTGCTGGTCGCCCTGGCGGTGCCGATCAGCAAGCCGTTGTGGACCCCGTCGTTCGTGCTGGTCACCGCCGGCATCTCCGGCCTGCTCATGGCCCTGGCCTACCGGCTGGTCGACCGGGGGCCCGGCCGGCGCTGGGCGCGGCCGCTGGTGGCGCTGGGCAGCAACGCCCTGGCGCTGTACGCCGCCTCGGTGCTGCTGTTCGCGTCCCTGCTCAAGCCGTGGCAGGCGGCGCTGGTGCGGCCGCTGGCGGTGGTGGGTGGGGCCACCTTCGCCGCGCTCGCCTACGCGTCGGGGGCGGTGCTGGTGACCTGGGCACTGGCCGAGTGGCTCTACTGGCGGCGACTGTTCGTCAAGGTGTGAGCCGGACGCTGTTCGCCGGCGGCGAGCAGCGCCGAGATGGTGACCAGGCCAAGGCCCTGCCCAGGATCCGCTCCAGCGCGGCGGCCAGCGCCGCGACCTCTACCGCGGTACGGCCGGGCCCACCACCTCCACCGGAGGTGGAGGCGACCTTGGCCGTCTCCACCCAGACCCATCCGAAATCCGAGCGGCGGTAGACGGGGCCGGGTGACCGGCTACCGTCGGCCGCAACGGGGCGGCGAAGCGGCGAGGTCAGCGGGGAGCCGTGCGGATGGCCAGATCGAACACCCGGCCAGGCTGGTGGTCGCGATCGGTCGTCCGAACCACCTTGAGCCGTTACGCTAACCGCCTGCCCCCGGCCGGCCTGCCTCTTGACCGCCTTAAGCGGGTCGTGGTCCCGGTCGGCGACGCGCACCGGGTGCTGGTGCTCTGCCGCCGACGATCCCGCCCCGGGCCCCCTGGCCCCGAGCTTCGGCTGCCATGAACCCGCGGCCGCCACCGGCTAGCCGTGTCACCAACCCCTCCGGATG
>DASQWY010000090.1:0-10851 GCA_035640005.1 Actinomycetes bacterium | reverse complement strand
CTCCGGTTCGGCCCGGCGGCGCCGGCCACGGCGGGCGGCCGGCTGCGGCTCGTCGGTCGGGACGGCCGGTCGCGAGCCGGGCGGCGGGGCGGCGGTGTCGGCGGCCGCCTCGGCGGTGGGTTCGGGCCGGGGCGGCGGGGTGAGCGCCGAGCGGAGCAGCCGCAGCGCGGCGGCCACGCCCCGGCCGACCGAGGCGACCGAGGTCCTGGTGGCGATCAGCGTGCCGAGGAACAGCAGGCAGGCGAAGGCGGCCCGCGCCCCCCACAGCGACAGCAGCCGGGCCAGCGGGGTGGCGGTGGCCGCCCCGACGATGCCGCCGGCGTCCCGCAGCACCGCCGGCGGGGCCGACAGCGGCGGCGCGCCGCGCGCCAGGTGCAGCAGGCCGAGGCCGCCGAGCAGCAGGGCGAGCAGGCCGATGCCGACCCGCCCGGCGACGGTGTCGTCGGCCCGCGCCGAGGAACGGCGGAACAGGGCCACGCCGAGGGCGAGCACCAGCAGCGGCACGGCGTAGGCGCCGTAGCCGAACAGGCTGCGGAACAGCAGCGCCAGGAAGGCGCCGACCTTGCCGCCGTCGCCAGCCCAGACGCCGAGGGCCAGCAGCACCGCCAGCAGCACCAGGGCGACGCCCTGGATGTCTCCCTTGTGGGGCGACAGCGCCCGGCGCGGGCCCTTGCCGCCGCGCTGCGCGCGGGACCGGCTCGCCGGCCGGCGCTTGGAGGCCGGCGGCCGGCGGCCGGGCGGGCGGCGGGCGCGGGTCCTGGCCATGCCGCTCAGACCTCCATGACCGTTGGGATGATCACCGGCCGGCGCTGGGTCCGGTCGCGGAACAGCGAGGAGGCGGCCTCGCGCATCTGCTGCTTGAGGATCATCGGGTCGATCACGCCGTCGGCCGCGGCCCGTTCCAGCGCGGCCAGCACCCGCGCCCTCGCCTCGTCGATCAGGTCGCCCGACTCCGGCTCGTAGACGAACCCGCGGGTGACGATGTCCGGCCCGGCCAGCACCTTGCCGGTCTGCGCCTCGATGGTGGCCACCACGTGCACGAAGCCCTCGCCGCCGAGCTTGCGCCGGTCGCGCAGGACGGCGTCGCCGACGTCGCCGACGCCGAGCCCGTCCACGAACACCATCCCGGCCCGCACCTGGCCGGCGCGGGTCAGGCGCCCGTCCCTGAGCTCCAGCACGTCGCCGTCCTCGCAGACGACCACCCGCTCGGGCGCCACCCCGGTCGCCTCCGCCAGCCGCGCGTGCTGCGCCAGGTGCCGGTACTCGCCGTGCACGGGGACGACGTGGCGGGGCCGCAGGGTGGCCAGCAGCAGGCTCAGCTCCCCCTGGGCGGCGTGCCCGGACACGTGCACCTTGGCGTTGCCCTTGTGGTACACGTCGGCGCCCTGGCGGGCCAGGTCGTTGATGGTGCGGTAGACGGCGGCCTCGTTGCCGGGGATCAGCGAAGACGACAGCACCACGGTGTCGTCCGGCTCGATCCGCACCCACTTGTGGTCGCGGGCGGCCATCAGCGCCAACGCCGAGAACGGCTCGCCCTGGGAGCCGGTGCACAGCACCACCGTGCGGCCTGGGTCCAGGCCGTTCAGCTCCTCCACGGGGACCAGGCAGTCGGGCGGCACCCGCAGGTAGCCGAGGTCGCTGGCCACCCGGACGTTGCGGATCATGCTCCGCCCGACCAGGGCGACCTTGCGGCCGAGGCCGTGGGCGGCGTCGAGGATCTGCTGCATGCGGTGGACGTGGCTGGCGAAGCAGGCCACCACGATCCGGCGGCGGGCGGCCTCGAAGATGTCGGCCAGCTCGCGCCCGACCTCCACCTCGGAGGGGATGAAGCCGGGCACGTCGGCGTTGGTGGAGTCGGCCAGCAGCAGGTCGATGCCGTCGGCGGCCAGGCGGGCCAGCCCGCCGAGGTCGGTGGGGCGGCCGTCGATCGGGGTCAGGTCGATCTTGAAGTCGCCGGTGTGCACCACGGTGCCGGCCCTGGTGTGCACCGCGACCGCCACCCCGTCCGGGATGGAGTGCGCCACCGGGAAGAACTCGAGGTCGAACGGGCCGAGCCGGGTGCGCTCGCCGGCGGCGACCTCCACCAGCGACGGGGACAGGTCGTGCTCCTCGAGCTTGGCCGACAGCATGCCGAGCGACAGCCTGGTGCCGTACACGGGCACGTCGAAGTCGCGCAGGAAGTAGGGGAGGGCGCCCATGTGGTCCTCGTGGGCGTGGGTGAGGACCACGCCCACGACCCGCTCGGGCTCCTCGGCCAGCCAGGTGAAGTCCGGCAGGATGATGTCGACGCCCGGCTGGTCGGCGTCGGGGAACGCCAGGCCGCAGTCGAGCAGCAGGCGGGCGCCGTCCAGCTCGACCACGGCGCAGTTGCGACCGATCTCGCCGAGCCCGCCGAGGAACGCGACCCGCAGCGGTGCCCCGTCAGGCACGGGCTCCCTCCGCGAGCCCGACGTCCGCCAGCAGGCCGCGGACGAAGTCGACCTGCTCGGCGGTGGCGTCGACCAGTGGCGGCCGCAGCGGGCCGGCCGGCAGGCCGAGCAGGTTCATGGCGGCCTTCAGCAGGATCGGGTTGGAGGTGGCGAACAGCCCCTCGAACAGGGCCAGGTGCCGCACGTGCAGGTCCAGGGCGGCGCGCACCTCGCCGCGCTCGAACGCGACGACCAGCTCCTGCAGGGCGGGCCCGACCAGGTGGGAGGCGACGCTGATCACCCCGACCCCGCCGACGGCCAGCAACGGCAGCAGGTTCTTGTCGTCGCCGGAGTACTGCTCCATGGCCCCGCCGGTCTGGCGGTACAGGCGGGTGGCGGCGGCCATGTCGCCGACCGCGTCCTTGACCCCGACGAGGTTGTCGTGCGCCTCGAACAGCCGGACCATGGTGGCCACCTCGATGGTGCAGGCGGTCCGGCCGGGGATGTTGTAGAGCAGGCACGGCAGGTCGGTGGCGCCGGCGATCGCCGAGAAGTGGGCGAGCAGGCCGGTCTGCGGCGGCTTGTTGTAGTAGGGGGTGACCAGCAGCAGCGACCCCACCCCCGCCTTCTCGGCCAGGCGGGTCAGCTCCAGCGACTCGGCGGTGGAGTAGGTCGAGGTGCCGGCCATGACGCGGGCGCCGCCACCGGCGGCCTCGACGACCGCCGCCCACAGGCTGGATTTCTCCTCCGCGGTCAGCGTGGGCGACTCGCCGGTGGTGCCGGCGACCACCAGCGTGTCGGTGCCGTGGTCGAGCAGGTGGCGGGCCAGGCGCTGGGCGCCGGCGACGTCCAGGCTGCCGTCGGGGTGGAAGGGGGTGGCCATGGCGGTGAGCACACGGCCGAAGCGGCCTGGCATTGCGATCCTCCGGAGGCGTGCGGCGGCGGGCGCGGCGTCCGGCGGCCCCACCCCGCCGGTGGCCACCTGGGATTCTACTCGGGCAGTCACCTTCAAACGGGGATGTGCACGCCGGGCGGGTAGGCTCGTCCCGAAATGGTCTTCGACCCCGGCGACGACGGCCTGGCCGCCTGGGCCCGGCTGGACCGGGCGACCAGGCGCGAGGTCCTGCGGCTTGCCCAGGACGGCCGCCCCCATCCCAACCCGCGGGTGGCGTCGGCCGCCTTCGCCTGGGGTCGCCAGGTCGGCGGCCAGCCGCGCCGCGCCTGGCTGCCACAGCTCGCGTTCGCCCTGGTCACCGGCCTGGTGGCGGCGGCGCTGCTGAACCTGGTGGTGGGCCCCGGCGACCTCGCCCGCCTCGTCGGCCTGCCGCTCGCCGGCCTGGTCGGCGCCATCGCCGGGCTGCAGCTGCAGCGCACCCGCGCCCGCCGGGTCGCCCGCGCCAACCAACCCCCCGCCGTGCCCCCCGACCCGTTCGCCCGGTCGTAGCCGGGGTCGGACCACCCCCAGACCGTCCACATCTCTGCTCAGGGTTCCCCGGCCGCCCCATTACTCCGCCGTTAGTATCCATTTGCCTTCGTTTCCTTATGGTTGGTATCGTACGCATGTCCTGGTGGAGCGTGCTGAGAGGGGTGGTCCCGATGGCGGGGATCCGCGTCCTGCCCAACGAGCTCGAGTCGGCCGCGGGCCGGCTCCAGGCAAGCGCCGACCAGGTCCGTTCCGTGGTCGGGGGGCTGTGCCCCGCGGTGCCCGGGATCGAGGCCTCCCTCGGCGACCCGGGCCTGGCCGAGCGCTTCGCCGCCGCCTGGGCCCGCTGGGCCAGCCAGCTCGGCGCCATCGCCGACGACCTGGCAGGCGCGGCCGTCCGCCTGCAGACCGCCGCCGCCGAGTACCGCGCCACCGACCACTCGGCGTTTCCCCGACCCCGCTGAGCGGCCGGCTCGAACCTGTCGCGGCGGCGTGCGACGATCCGGCGGTGCGCCCGACCCAGCCCGAACCGCCGACCGGGACCGGTGTCCCGGGCCTCACCGTCCGACCGATCGGGCCAGCCGCCGCGCCCGCGACGGCCGCGACGGCCGGCGCCGGGGACCGGGCGGCCGTCCCAGCGGGCCCATGGCGGCCGGCCGAGACGGTCGTGCGGCCGGCGCTCCCGGTCGACCTGGGCCTGACGCTCGGCCCGCTCCGCAGGGGCCACGGCGATCCGACCATGCGGGTCGAGCGGGACGGCTGCTGGTGGCGGGCGACCCGCACCCCGCAGGGCCCGGCGACCGCCCGGTACAAGCTCGAGGACGCCGCGGTGCGGGTGACCGCCTGGGGGCCCGGGGCCGAGTGGTGCCTGGCCGCCGCGGCCGAGCTGCTCGGCGCCGGCGACAGCCTGGAGGGGTTCCGGCCCGACGGCCTGGTGGCCGAGCTCCACCGCCGCCTGCCCGGGCTGCGCATCGCCCGCTCCCAGGCCGTGTTCGAAGCCATGGTCCCCTCGATCCTCGAGCAGCGGGTCACCGGCATGGAGGCGCGGACGGCCTACCGGACGATGGTGCGGGCGTGGGGGGAGCCGGCCCCCGGCCCGCTCCCCCTCCGGGTCCCGCCCGCGCCGGACGTGCTCGCCACCGCGCCCTACTGGGCGTTCCACCGGTTCGGGGTGGAGATGAAGCGGGCCAACGCGATCCGCGGCGCGGCCGGCCGGGCGGCCCGGATCGACGCCACCGCCGCCCTTGCCACCGACGACGCCCGGCGCCGGCTCCAGTCGCTGCCAGGGGTCGGGCCGTGGACGGCCGCCGAGGTCGCGCTGGTGGCGCTCGGCGACGCCGACGCGGTCTCGGTCGGCGATTTCCACCTCCCCCACCTGGTCAGCTGGGCGCTGGCCGGCGAGCCGCGCGGCACCGACGAGCGAATGCTCGAACTGCTCTCCCCCTGGCCGGGCCACCGCGGCCGGGTGGTGCGCCTGCTCGCCGCTGCCGGGCCCTGGCCGCCGCGCTTCGGTCCGCGCATGCCGATCCGCTCGTTCCGCCGCATCTGACCCGCCCGGCCGGGCGTCCAGCGCCGGCCGGAGGCGGCCAGGACCACGGTGGGAGCTGGGTCAGCGGCCGCCGGTGGTGGCTTGGCCGCGCGGGCGGGAGCGGGCGGGCGGCCCGGGGCCCGGCTGGCAGGTCGGGCACCAGTAGGTGGGGCGTTCGGCGTCGTAGCTAGCCTGCTCGGCCTTGCGGACCGGGGTGCCGCAGCGGCGGCACGGCCGGCCGGTGCGGCCGGCGACCCAGCTCGTCCGGCCGGGGCGGGTGTCGCCGGTGGTGACCTGGCCGCCGGTCGTGCGGTTGGCGTCCATCAGCCGCGCCAGCAGCTCGACCAGGCCGGGGAGGTCGCTGACCTGGCCGACCGGCGTCCAGGGGTCGACGCCGCGCAGGAAGCAGACCTCGCTCTTGTAGACGTTGCCCGGTCCGGCGATGGCGCGCTGGTCCAGCAGGGCGGTGCCGATGGCCCGCTCCGGGTCGGCCCGGAGCCGCCGCAGCGCCTCCGCCGGATCCCAGTCCGGCCCGAGCGGGTCGGGCCCGAGGTGTCCGACGACCTCGTGCTCGCGTTCGGTGGGCAGCAGCTCGCAGATGCCGAGCCGGAAGCCGACCGCCACCCAGCGTTCGGTGCGCAGCACCGCCCGCACCTGCCAGCTCGGCCCGCGCCAGCGCTCACCCGGCCGGTACAGGTGCCAGGCGCCCTCCATCTTGAAGTGGGTGTGCAGGGTCACGCCCGCGTCGGTGCGGAGCAGCAGGTGCTTGCCGCGGGGGACGACCTCGCGCACGCGCTGGCCGGCCAGGTCGGCGGTGGCGAACCTGGGCACCCGGAAGTCGGTCGCGAGCAGCAGCTCGCCGGCCAGGGCCGCGTGCAGCCTGGTGGCCTCCCGGAAGACGGTGTCCCCCTCGGGCATCCCTCACCCCCGCAGGCGCAGCCCGCGCGCGGTCGCCTGGAAGCCGGCGTCGGTCAGGGCGCGGGCCAGCGGGCTGTCGAAGACCGCCTCGCCGTCGGCCCGCTCGACCGCGACCCGGCCGAGGGCGCCGTCCCGGACGGCCAGCGCCAGCGCGTCGGCCGCCCGCCCGAGCCGGTCGGGGTCGTCGGTGAAGGTGAGCAGGGACCGCCCGCCGCGCTCCACGTACAGGACCAGCTCGCCGTCCACCAGCAGCACCACCGCGCCCGCCTTGCGGCCCGGCCGGTGCCCCGGCCGCTCGGCCGCCGCGCCGGCCGCCCGCTCCGGCCAGGCCAGCGCGGCGCCGTAGGGGTTGGCCGGGTCGGCGGCCGCCAGCACCAGGGTCCGCGGCCCGGACCCCGGCGATCCCACCGGGGCACCCCTGCGGGGTTCCCCGGGTCCCAACCGCTCCACCGGGGCACCCCTTCGGGGTTCCCCGGACCCCTCCGGGGGGTCGGCCAGGGTGCGCAGGCGGTCGACCGCGCCCGGGGCGGCGAACTGCGCCCCGCCGAGCCCGTCGACGAAGTAGCCGCGGCGGCACCTGCCCGCCTCCTCCATGGCCTTGAGGACGGGGTAGACGCCGGCGAAGCCGCCGGGGATGCGCTCGGCCACCACCGCGCCCCGGGTCAGCACGCCGTGGCGGTCCAGGAGCTGCTCGGCGACCGCGTGCAGGCGCCTGGTCGCGTCCGCGCCCTGGCCGATGGCGTCCCGGACGAGGCTCCAGCGGCCGGCGCCGGCGGGCGGGCCGAGCCGGCTCGGCAGGGCCGGGCGCCGCCGGTTCCAGCGGGTGCGCGGCGAGCGCCTGGCCGGCCGGGAGCCGCCGTGGACCAGGGCGCGCAGGGGCGCCAGGGTGTCGTTGGTGGCCAGCCCGGCCCAGACCAGCTCCCAGACGGCCAGCAGCAGCTCGCTGTCGTCGGTCGAGCCGACCGCCTCGGCGAGCTGCCGGAAGAACATCGCCCCGCGCTCGGCGAGGGCGTCGCGGACCTGGGCGGCCAGGGGCGTCGGCTGCACCGGGAGCGGCTCGGGCGCCAGCAGCGGCGCCGACTCGGCCAGGTAGAGCGCCACCCAGCCGTCGTCCGAGCCGAGCGCGCCGGCCCCCGCCCAGACCACCTCACCGGAGGCGCACAGCTGGTCGAGCAGCCCTGGATGGTAGCCGGGCAGGCGCGCGGCCAGCACCTGCCGCTCCAGCGCGGAGGCGGGCACCGCCGCGCCCTGGAGCTGCTCGACGACCCGGTAGACGGCGTCCAGGTCGCTGGAGCGCGGCCCGGCCGGGCCGAGACCCTGCCAGACGGCCAGCAGCCGCGCCAGCGCCTCCTGGCCGACCGGCTCGACCTCGCGGCGCAGGGCGGCCAGCGACCGGCGCCGCAGCCGGCGGAGCACCTCGGCGTCCAGCCACTCCCGGCCCGACCCGCCCGGCCGGAACTCGCCCTGGACGACCCGGCCAGCGGCCTCCAGGCGGGCGAGGGCCTGCTCCACCACCGCCACCCCGAGCCCGAGGCGCCGGGCCGGGTCGGCGGCCAGGAACGGCCCGTGGGTGCGGGCGTAGCGGCCGACCAGGTCCCCCACCGGGTCCGCGACCGGCTCGAGGAACGCCTGCGGGATGCCGACGGGCGGGGCCGCGCCGAGCCCGTCGCGGAAGCGGGCGACGTCCTCGATGGCGACCCAGCGCTCCTCGCCGCCGACCCGCAGCCGCACCGCCCGCCGCGAGGCGGCCAGCTCGGCCAGCCAGCCGGGGGCGGCCGGCGGGTCGGCGGACCGCGCCGCGGCCTCCTCGACCGTCAGGTCGCCGAGCAGGCGCAGGGCGTCGTGCAGCCCGTCCGGGCCGCGGGCCTTGCGCTCGGCGGTGAGCAGCTGCAGGTCCAGCTCCAGGTCGGCCAGGGCGGCCGGGTCGATCAGGTCGCGCAGCTCCTCGCGGCCGAGCAGCTCGGCGAGGATCGAACGGTCGAGGGAGAGCGCCTGGGCGCGCCGCTCGGCCAGCGGGGCGTCGCCCTCGTACATGAACGCGGCCACGTAGCCGAACTGCAGCGAGCTGGCGAACGGCGAGGGGAACGGGGTGTCGACCTCCACCACCCGGACCTCACGGCTGGCCACCTGGGCCATCAGGCCGCTCAGGCCCGGCAGGTCGAACACGTCCTGGAGGCACTCGCGCATGGCCTCCAGCACCACCGGGAACGACCCGTACTTGGAGGCGACCTGGAGCAGGCCGGCGCTGCGCTGGCGCTGCTGCCACAGCGGTGTGCGCCGGTCCGGCCGCCGCCTGGGCAGCAGCAGGGCGCGGGCCGCGCACTCTCGGAAGCGGCTGGCGAACAGGGCGGACCCGCCGACCTGGCCGACGACCAGGTCCTCCAGGTCGTCGGGGTCGAAGAAGACCGACTCGGCGGCGGGCGCGTCGTCGGCCTCGGGCAGCCGCACGACCACGCCGTCGTCGGTGTACATGGTCTGCACCTCCAGGCCGAGGCGCTCGCGCACGCGCGCCTCGATCGCCTGGGCCCAGGGGGCGTGGACCTGCGCCCCGAACGGCGAGTGGATGCAGACCCGCCAGTCGCCGAGCTCGTCGCGGAAACGCTCCACCACGATGGTGCGGTCGTCGGGCAGCACGCCGGTGGCCTCGCGCTGCTCGTCCAGGTAGCGCACCAGGTTGCCGGCGGCGTTGGCGTCCAGGCCGGCCGCCGCCAGCCGGGCCAGCCGGGCCGCGGGCGGAAGCCCGGACAGCTCGCGCACGAACGCGCCCAGGGCGCGGCCCAGCTCGACCGGGCGGCCGAGCGTGTCCCCGTGCCAGAACGGCAGCTTGCCCGGCTGCCCGGGGGCCGGGCTGACCAGGACCCGGTCGTGGGTGATGTCCTCGATCCGCCAGCTGGACGCGCCCAGGGTGAAGACCTCGCCGACGCGGGACTCGTAGACCATCTCCTCGTCCAGCTCGCCGACCCGCGTGCCGCCCTCACCGACCAGGTAGACGCCGAACAGGCCCCGGTCGGGGATGGTGCCGCCGGAGGTGACGGCCAGCCGCTGCGCGCCGGGTCGGCCCTGCAGGCGCCCCTCGACGCGGTCCCAGTTCAGCCGCGGCCGCAGCTCGGCGAACTCGTCGGACGGGTAGCGGCCGGCCAGCATGTCGAGCACGCTCTCCAGGGCGCTGCGGGGCAGGTCGGCGAAGGGGGCGGCCCGGCGGACCACCCGCTCCAGGTCCTCGACCGTCCAGTCGTCGAGGGCGACCATGGCGACGACCTGCTGGGCGAGGACGTCCAGCGGGTTGCGCGGGTAGCGCATCGCCTCGATGGCGCCTGCCCGCATGCGCTCCACCACCACGGCCGACTCGACCAGGTCGCCGCGGAACTTCGGCAGCACGATGCCGCGGCTGGTCGCCCCCACCTGGTGGCCGGCGCGGCCGATCCGCTGCAGGCCCTGGGCGACCGAACCGGGCGCCTCGACCTGTGCCACCAGGTCGACCGCGCCCATGTCGATGCCGAGCTCCAGCGAGCTGGTGGCCACCACGGCGGGCAGGCGCCCGGCCTTCAGGGCCTCCTCGATCTCGACCCGCTGCTCGCGGCTGACCGAGCCGTGGTGGGCGCGCGCCAGCTCCTCGCCGGCGAGCTCGTTGACGTTGGCGCAGATCCGCTCGGCCAGCCGGCGCGAGTTGGCGAACACGATCGTGGAGCGGTGGGCGCGAATCAGCTCGACCAGCCGCTCGTCGATGTGCGGCCAGATCGACGAGGCCGGCGGCTCCGCCGCCGACTCGTCGAAATTCTGATTGGAATTTCCAATCGTGGTCATGTCTTCGACCGGGACCTCGACGGACAGGTCGAAGGCCTTGTGGCTGGGCGGGGCGACCACCGTGACCGGCCGGGTGCCGCCGAGGAAGCGGGCGACCTCGTCCAGCGGGCGGACGGTGGCCGACAGGCCGATGCGGCGGGCGGGCCGCTCCAGCAGCTCGTCGAGACGTTCGAGGCTGACGGCGAGGTGGGCACCGCGCTTGGTCGCCACCACCGAGTGGACCTCGTCGACGATCACGGTGTCGACGTTGGCGAGCGCCTCGCGCGCGCGGGAGGTGAGCAGCAGGAACAGCGACTCGGGCGTGGTGATCAGGATGTCGGGCGGGTGCCGCGGGAAGCGGCGGCGCGCGTCGGCGGGGGTGTCGCCGGTGCGCATGCCGACCGTCACCTCCGGCAGGGGGAGGTCGAGGCGGGCGGCCGCCGCCCGCAGCCCGGCCAGGGGCGCCCGGAGGTTCCGCTCGATGTCGGCGGCGAGCGCCTTGAGCGGGGAGACGTACAGGACCCGCAGGCGCTGCCGCTCCTCCACGGCGGGGGCGGTCGCCAGCCGGTCCAGCGCGGAGAGGAAGGCCGCCAACGTCTTGCCCGAGCCGGTCGGGGCGACGACCAGCAGGTCCCGGTCGGAGGCCAGCGCCTCCCAGGCGCCGGCCTGGGCGGGGGTGGGGGCCGCGAAGGCGTCCCGGAACCAGGCGCGGGTGAGCGCCGAGAAGCGGCCGAGCCCGTCCGCGCCCAAGCCGGCGGCGCCGCGTGCCGACATAGAGATGATCGACCTCC
>DASQWY010000089.1:0-6772 GCA_035640005.1 Actinomycetes bacterium | reverse complement strand
CCCGCCTCGTCGGCCACCAGCACCCCGCCCACATCGCCCAGGTGCTCGACCACGTGGGCCCGCCGGTCGTCGCGGACCAGGTCCGGGTTCTCAGTTGGCAGTGGCCAACAACCGCTGCATCCCATCGGGGTGCGCTCCCCGGCGTGCTCGGCCAGCTGCCAACCGTGCTTGCGCCCGAGGTTGCCCAGCAGCCTACGCAGGTAGGCCAGCACCCGTCGGCGTGGCTCGGCGCGGGCGAACCGCCCCGCGACCTGGGCGTGCAGCTCCCCAAGCCCCGCCGCCCACGCTTGGACTTGCTCGATGGCTGCTGCCTCGTCGGCTTCCGGCACGGCCCGCTCGCCCTCCATCACGCTGGCGCTGCCGGCACCATCCCGCCCGGCGGGCGGGAACCCTACCCCACCTCATGCCAAGTGCGGCTGGAATACTAGGCGCTCGTGCCGAACCGACCGCTGAGCCCAGGTCCCCCGCCACTTCCAGCTCGAGACGGATTCCGTACCCGAGGATGGCTGTCGGCGGGCGTCGGCGTGGGCGGGTCGGGCAGTGGGGTCGGCGATGACGAGCTTGAGCTTGCCGCCGGCTGAGCGGGGAGCTTCGGGCGGCGCTCGACGGTGACCTGTGGGTGGTGGACGCCGAGCCCGAGCAGTTGTCGGGCGACGGCCTGGCCAAGCCGTGCCTCCTGCCGGTTGTCGCCGGCTGTCGCCGCTTGGCTGGCGACCTCAGGCACGATCTTCGAGCTGCCCACAGGTCGCGACGGCTGGCTTGCCGTGCTCGAACACACGTTCTAAGGTGACCACGTGCAGACGTTCAGCGACCTGCGGGGCCAGCGCCAGCCGGCGACCGACCTGCCCCTGTTCGACGCGCCCGTCACGGCGCGCACCTTCGACACCCCCGAGTTCCGCGGCATCACCTTCTACGAGGTCGAGGCCAAGTCCCTCCTCAACCACGTCCCCGCCGCCAGCGGCATGCCGTTCGAGTGGACCATCAACGCCTATAGGGGCTGTTCACATGCCTGCACCTATTGTCTGGGGGGTGACACCCTTATTCTGATGGCGGATGGGCGTACCAAACCGCTTGCTGACGTGCGGGTCGGGGACGCTGTTTACGGAACCGTCTCCGACGCGAAGTATCGCCGATACGTGACCACCAACGTTCTGGACCATTGGTCCACTGTCAAACCCGCGTACCGGGTCACACTTGGGGACGGAACGGAGTTCATCGCCAGCGGCGACCACCGGTTCCTGACCCCGCAGGGGTGGAGGTCCGTGACCGCCTCCGAGCCCGGCCAGCCGTATCGGCCCCATCTCAAGGTCAACAGCGAGTTGATCGGGCCAGGAGCGTTCGCGTCGCCGCCGCAGGATGGGTCCGACTACCAGCGCGGATACCTTTGCGGCATCATCCGCGGAGATGGACACCTCGGCACGTACAGCTATCAGCGTCCTGGCCGAGCTCACGGTGATGTCCACCGATTCCGCCTTGCGTTGAGCGACGTCGAGGCGCTACATCGAGCTCGTATGTGCCTGCGGAACTTCGGCGTCAAGACGGATGAATTCGTCTTTGCGGAGGCCGGAGCCGGCAAAAAGCAGATGACCGCGATTCGCAACCAGACGCGCCTGGGCGTTGCCACCATCAATGAGATAATCGCTTGGCCGCATGCTCCATCGGCCGACTGGCACAAGGGATTCCTCGCTGGAATTTTCGACGCCGAAGGTAGCTTCAACCATTACGGCGGCCTTCGCATCTCCAATACGAACAGAGCTATTATCGAACAGATCACATCGGGCCTATTGCGGTTCGGGTTCACCTTCTCCACCACAATCCGGCCCCAGGGCAACATGCCGCTAACGGTCGTGCGGCTGATCGGCGGCCTACGTGAGCGCCTCCGCTTCTATCACACCGTGGATCCGGCGATCACCCGGAAGCGATCGATTGAGGGAGTGGCGGCCAGAAGGAGCGCTCGGCGAGTTGCCTCAGTCGAAGCCTTGGGAGTCAACCTGCCGCTCTACGACATCACGACCGGAACGGGTAATTTCATCGCGAACGGCGTGGTTTCACACAATTGCTTTGCCCGTCCCTCCCATACCTACCTGAACTTCGACGCTGGCCGGGACTTCGAGACCAAGGTGGTCGTGAAGGTGAACGCGGCCGAGGTGCTGCGGCGGGAGCTGCGGCGGCCGAGCTGGACCGGCGCGCACGTCGCGATGGGCACCAACACCGACCCCTACCAGCGGTGCGAGGGCCGCTACCGGCTGACCCGGGCGGTGCTGGAGGTGCTGCGCGACTTCGCCAACCCCTGCTCGATCCTGACCAAGTCGTCGTTGCTGCTGCGCGACCTCGACCTGTTCGTCGAGCTGGCCGAGGTGGCCGGCTTCAGCGCCAACCTGTCGATCGGCACCCTCGACGAGGAGGTCTGGCGCCGCAGCGAGCCGGGCACTCCGCACCCCAGGGCGCGGATGGCCGCGGTGAAGGCGCTGGTCGACGCCGGGGTTCCCTGCGGCATCCTGATGGCGCCGATCCTGCCGGGCATCTCCGACAGCCCGGAGCAGCTCCGCGCCGTGGTGCGGGCCGCCGCCGAGGCCGGCGCCAGCCACGTCTCCCCCATCACCCTGCACCTGCGCCGGGGCGTGAAGGAGGAGTTCATGCCCTGGCTGGAGCGGGCCTATCCCGAGCTGGTCGGCGACTACCGCCGCCTGTACCGCGGCGCGGAGGCGCCCAAGGCCGTGCGCGAGGCGATCGCCGCCCGGGTCCGCGCCGCCAAGCGCCGCCACCCGATCGGTGGCAGGGTCGCGGGCGACCCGGCCACCGCCCGCCGCCTCCCCGACCCACGCCGCCAGGAGCCGGCCCCTGAGCCGCCCGCGCAGCTCACCCTGGGGTTGGACGCCGGGGCCTGACGGACGCTCCAGCCGGCAAGGGCAGCAGGCCGATCGTCCCGGACGCCCTATGGAAGCAGCGGCGGGGTCGCCAGCTGCGCGAGCTGGAGCGCCTGCTGCGGGAACCACTGGCCCGCGGCCGGGTCGACCACGCCCCATTCAGGGTCGGCCGGCCCCGCGGTCCCGCGGGTGCACTGGCCGTCGGACTCGCCGGGGACCTTCACCCACAGGAACGCATCGACCAGCGGGTTGCCCGCGACCGGCCTGGCCACGGGCCGCGCGCCGAGGCCGCGGCCTGGCGGGTTGCACCAGTCCTGCGCGACCGCGTCACTGGGGTAGGTGCCGGGGAAGTTCCACGGGCCGAGCCCGTTCCGGCTGGTGTCGACGACGAAATGCGTCGTCCCGTCGGTGCCGGCGTAGCGGGTGTTCTCCCCCGACGTGTTGAGCTCCGGGGTGTCGGTGGTGTCGCTCCACACACCGTACCGGCTGAGCGCGACGCCCGTCCATTCGCCGAGCAGGTCGGCGATGTGGGCCGGATGCGGGCCGCCGTTCCAGTACTGGTCGGGACAGTCGTCACTCGGCGGCGTGCCGGTGATCCGGGCGATGCACTTCGAGATCCAGGTCCCGTACTGCACCAGGTTCGGCGTGTACTGGAAGTTCGAGATGTTCAGGAAGAAGCCTTGCGCGCGCGCCACGCCGGCTTGCAGGAGGCGGGAGGCCGCATCGTGGACGTTCAGCCACGCGGTGTGGGTGGCGTCGAGGTAGACGATCGCGTTCGGCTGCGCCTCGAGCGCGTCGACCGCGTAGTTGATCTCCTGGTAGCGGGCCGCGTCGGTGAAGCCCGGCTCACCGGCCCCGTTGTTGCACGACGAGGGGAGCAGCCCGAGGCCGTCCGGCTCGAGGATGACGACGGCCTTGTGCGTCCCGATCCCGGCGGCGAAGCCGTCGATCCACGCCTCGTAGTCGGCCGTCGTGAGCGCGCCGCCGGCCGACAGCCCGCCGCAGTCCCTGCCGGGAATGTTGTAGGCAACCAGCACCGCGACGGCGTGCTGCACGTCCGCCAGCGCGGTCGCCTCGCGGACCGCCAGGCTCGCGTCCGCCGGCGTTCCCCTGGTGACCCAGACCGCCTGCGGTGTCGCCGCCATCTTCGCGATGCGCGCCGCGTCCAGCCGGCGATGGTGCGCCAGCAGGTCGATGGCCTGCTGGACGGCCCCGCGGTTCGGCACCGGCACCAGGAACCGCGTGCCCTGCGCAAGGGTCCGGTCGCCCGCGGTCGCCGCGTTCGCCGCCGGCACCAGCAGCGCGGCAAGGGCGAGAAGGCCGACGAGCGCGCACCGCAAGGTCCTCGAACGCATCGCTGCCTCCTCGCGTCGTGTGAGAGCGCTCCCACAACGGAGGATGCACGGCCGTTGACCGCATGTCAACGCACGGCGCTTCCAGTCGGTCGGCTGGGAAAGCGCTCCCATCACCGGCGGGAGCGTGGAGGGGACCTCCGTCCGCAGAGCGCAACGGGGAACTCCGTCCGCGGGAGCGCAAGGGGGAAACCCGTCCGCGGGAGCACCGGGGGAACACCCCGTCCGCGGGAGCCGGGGGAATTCCGTTGCCGGCGGCCGGCCGTGCGGGGGAGGATGGTGGGCTGGTGCCATTCGCGGCGACCCGGCGGTATGGAGGCGGAGCGCGTGACCCAGCAGGTCGAGGGCCTGACCGGCGAGGAACTGCAGGCCGAGCAGGCGATGCTGGACTATGCCCGGCGCTGCCTGGAGGCGATGCGGCGGCGGGCCGAGGGGCTGCGGGCCGCGGGCGGCGACGCGATCGCCGACGAGGTGCTCGCCTGGCGGCTGGCCCTGCGGGTCGCCTCGCTGGTCGACGACGGCACCACCGGCCTGTTCTTCGGGCGGCTCGACTACGACCAGAGCGGCGAGGTGCCCGGGGCACGCTTCTACGTCGGGCGGCGCCACATCGGCGACGCCGACGGCGACCCGGTGGTGATCGACTGGCGCGCCGGGCTGGCCCGCCCCTTCTACCGTGCGAGCCCGCAGCACCGCTACGGGGTGCGGCTGCGCCGCCGCTTCGGCTACCGCGGCGGCACACTCACCTCGATCCAGGACGAGCCGCTAACCGCGCTGGACGAGGCGGCCAGCCGGGCCGCGGTCGACCGGGTGCTGGTCGCCGAGATCGAGCGTCCCCGCATCGGCCCGATGCGCGACATCGTCGCCACCATCCAGCCCGAGCAGGACGACCTGATCCGCGCCCCGCTGGAGCAGACCATCTGCATCCAGGGCGGCCCAGGCACCGGCAAGACCGCCGTCGGGCTGCACCGGGCCGCGTTCCTGCTGTACGAGCACCGGGAGCGCCTGCGGCGCGACGGCGTGCTGGTCGTCGGCCCGAGCCCCGCCTACCTGGCCTTCATCCACGACGTGCTGCCCGGCCTCGGCGAGGCCCGCGTCGCGCAGCGGTCGGTGGAGAGCCTGGTCGCGGACGTGCCGGTCAGCCGCGGCGACGAGCTGGCCACGGCCGCCGTCAAGGCCGACGCCCGCATGGCCGAGGTCGTCCGGCGGGCCGCGTTCCTGCACGTCCGTCCGCCGGCGGAGCCGCTCGCCATCCGCTACGGCCACCGGCTGCTGCGCCTGCCGGCCAGGTCGCTGCGCGAACGGGTCGCCATCCTGGTGGGCGAGGGGATCCGCTACGGCGTGGGCCGCGACCACCTGCGCGACTGGATCGTGGAGCGCTGCCAGCGCCGGCTGGAGACGACCGAGGCCCTGACCGGCCTGGACGCGCCCGCCGACGTCGCCCGACGGCTCGGCGCCGCCCCCGAGCTGCGCACCTTCCTCGACCGCACCTGGCCGCGCCTGGACCCCGCCCGGCTGGTGTTCAGGCTGCTGAGCGACCGCGGTTTCCTGGCCGGGGCGGCCGAGGGGATCCTCGACGAGCGGGAGCAGGCCCTGCTCCGCTGGACCAGGCGGCCGCGAAGCCCGCGGGCGGCTGCCTGGTCGACCGGGGACGCCTACCTGATCGACGAGGCGGCCGACGTGCTGGGCGGCACCCGCACCTACGGCCACGTCGTCGCCGACGAGGCCCAGGACCTCTCCCCGATGCAACTGCGGGCGATCGGGCGGCGCTGCCGCTTCGGCTCGGCGACGCTGCTCGGCGACCTCGCCCAGGGCACCACGCCGTGGGCGGCGGCCCGCTGGGACGACGTCCTGACCCACCTGGACCGGCGGCGCGTCCAGCTGCAGCAGCTGCCGCGGGCGTTCCGCGCCCCCCGCGAGGTGCTCGACTTCGCCAACCGGCTGCTGCCCGAGATCGCCCCCGAGGTGCGACCGGCGGCGTCGGTGCGGGGTGTGCCCGGCTCGCTCCAGGTCCGCGCCGCCGACCCCGCCGACCTCACCGGGAGCTGGCTCGGCGCGCTGCAGGAGGCACTGGCCGAGGAGGGCTCGGTCGGGCTGATCTGCGCCGACAGCGCGGTCGGCGCGGTCCGCGCCGAGCTGGAGGCGCGCCGGGTCGAGTACCGGCCGGTCGAGCGCTTCGAGCTGGCCGCGCGGCTGGCGCTGGTGCCGGCCGGCGCCGTCAAGGGCCTCGAGTTCGACCAGGTCGTCCTGCTGGAGCCCGCCGAGATCGCCGGCGCCGGCCCGCGCGGGCTGCACCAGCTCTACACCGCCCTGACCCGCGCCGTCCTGCGCCTGACGATCGTTCACGCCAAGCCCCTGCCGGCGGCGCTCACCGCCTGACCCGCCCGGACCGGCCGCATCAGCCGACCCTCCCGGTCGCGATCGGGACCTCCTCCCCGGCGGCGACCAGGGCGGAACCGATCACCGTGCGCGCGCGGGCGTCCAGCCGCAGGCGCGCCGGCCGCCGCGGCGGCCGCGGCAGCAGCTCGGCGACACCGAGGGCGGCCAGCGGCTCCA
>DASQWY010000088.1:0-6189 GCA_035640005.1 Actinomycetes bacterium | reverse complement strand
GGGTGACGGCCTTCGACCTCTCCCCCGCCATGCTGGCCCGGGCGGCGGCCAAGCGCCGCGCGGCCGGCCTGCCGGTCGGGCTGGTCCTCGGCGACCTGCGCGCGGTGCCGTTGCGCGACGGCGCCGCCGACCTGGTGCTCGCCCTCAACACCAGCCTCAACTACCTGCTGACGCCCGCCCTGACGCCCGCCGAGGTGACCGTGGCCCTCAGCGAGCTCGGGCGGCTGACCGGCCCCCGCGGGGTGGTGGTGGTCGAGCCGCTGTCGGCCCGCTACCTCCACGACAACGACGGCCGGCGGCGCCGCCTGCGGCGGGAGGGCCTCGACCTGGTCGCCGAGTACGAGCTGCGCGGCGACCTGCTGGTCGAACGGCTGCGCTGGACGCTCGACGGCGTCGCCGAGCGCGACCGGTACGTGCAGCGGTACTACGACGATGACGAGCTGAAGGCGCTGGTGGCCGGCGCCGGCCTGCACGTGCTGGAGCAGCGGCCCATGTGGCCGGCGATCCACCAGGACGCGGCCAGGGGGAGGACCCTGTGGGTGGTGGGCAGGTGAGCCGGTGGTCCCCGGCGGCGCGGGGCGGGCCGCTGGCGGTCCTGCGGGGGCCGTTCGGGTTCCTGTGGGCGGGCCAGACGGTCAGCCTGCTC
Source organism: Actinomycetes bacterium (assembly GCA_035640005.1). GTDB lineage: Bacteria > Actinomycetota > CALGFH01 > CALGFH01 > CALGFH01 > DASQWY01. The sequence continues at coordinate 5,543 of DASQWY010000088.1, read as the reverse complement.
GGCGACGGCGTCTTCCTGGTCGCCTTCACCTGGCAGGTCGCCGTGGAGTGGGGGCGCCCGGCGCTGCTCGGCGGGCTGCTCGGCGTCCGCATCCTGGCCGAGCTGGCCGCGCTCGGGCTGGCCGGCTGGATCGTCGACCGGTTCCCGCGCCGCACCACCGTGCTCGCCACCGACGCCGCCCGCGCGCTGGTGCTGCTCGGTCTGGCCGCCGGGCTCGAGCAGCGCGGCCACGAGCTGCTGCTGGGCGTGATGGTCGCCGCCTACGGGATCTTCACTGGGCTGTTCCGGCCCGCCCTGGTCGCCTACGTGCCCCAGGTGGTCGGCGCCGAGCGGCTGGCCGCGGCCAACGCGGCCATCGCGGTGTCGGCCCAGACCTCGCTGGTGCTCGGGCCCGCGATCGGCGCCGGGCTGGTCGGGCTCGGCTCCGCTGCCACCGCCCTGCGCCTGGACGCGGCCTCGTTCCTGGTGGCGGCCTGCTGCGCGCTCCCCCTGCCCGGGCCGGCGCCGACCCCCGGCGGCGTGGGCCGCTTCGCCCAGGCGGTCGAGGGCTTCCGGACCGCTCGGCGGGTGCCGTGGGTGGGCGGCACCATCCTGCTGTTCAGCGTGGCCAACCTGGCCATGATCACGGCGCAGCGCATCGCCCTGCCGAGGGCGGCGGCGGACCGCTACGGCCAGCTCGGCGGCTACGGCGCGGTGCTGGTGGCGATGGGCGTCGGCGCAGTGGCGGCCGCCCTGTTCGCCGGCAGGGCCGCGCCGCCGTCGCGGCCCGGGCGCACCGCCTACGCCGGGGTGCTGCTGCTGGGGCTCGCCACCGCCGCCTTCGGGCTGGTCCGCGGGGTGGTCGCCGCCGGGCTGGTGGGCCTGGCGTTCGGCTTCGGCCAGCAGCTGTTCGAGCTGCTGTGGATCACCGGCCTGCAGCGCAACGTGCCCGGCCGGCTGCTCGGCCGCGTCAGCGCCGTCGACCAGTTCGGCTCGTTCCTGTTCCTGCCGGTCTCCTTCGCCTTCGGCGGCCTAGTGGTGCAGGCGGTCCGGCCCGAGCTGGTGCTGCTGGTGGCCGGCGCCGTCGGCAGCGTGCTGGCCGTGGCCGGCCTGCTGTCGCCGGCGCTGCACGACTGGCACCCGGTCCCGGACACGCTGGCCCGCCCGGGCCGGCCGGACGACCTGCGACAGCCCCGGCCGACCGGGACCGAGGGGCGTTGAGTCGCAACGGGTTCGGGCTGTTCGGTGAGCTCGGCTGGTTGCGCGGCGCAACCGTGCGCGGTTGGATAGCAGTGCTCTTATGTCCGTCTCCACCGTTCACCTCGAAATCCCCGCGTCCGGCGCCTACCTGTCGGTCGTCCGGGCGGCCGCCACCGGGCTCGCCGCCCAGCTCGAGTTCACCTACGAGCAGATCGACGACCTGCGGATCGCCGTCGATGAGGCGTGCGCGCAGTTGCTCGCCCGGCGCGGCAGCGCCACCACCCTGAAGGTCGCCTACCACCTGCAGGACGCGGAGCTGCGCGTGGACGTGTCGGTGGAGGCGCCCGACTGCGGCGATTTCGTGGACAGGGATACGTTCTCATGGCAGATCCTGACCGCCATGACCGACGAGGTCGCGGAGCGGGCCGAGGTGGACCGACTATGGTTGAGCTTCCGCAAGGCGGGCGGCCGGTCGTGACCGAACCGCCCTTCCCCTCGAACGCACCCGCGGACGAGGGCGACCTGGGCGACGGGCTGATCGAGGAGCTCGACCTGACCGTGCCCGCTCGCGGGGTCGACCGCAGCCATGCCAAGGAGCTGTTTCGCCGCTTCGTGGAGGCCCACGACCCCACCCTGCGCGACGAGCTGGTGGCCCTGCACCTGCCGCTGGTGGAGTACCTGGCCAGGCGCTTCCGCAATCGCGGGGAGCCGCTGGAGGACCTGGTCCAGGTGGGCACCATCGGGCTGCTCAAGGCGATCGACCGGTTCGACCTGGAGCGCGAGGTCGAGTTCTCCACCTACGCCACGCCCACGATCGTGGGCGAGCTCAAGCGCCACTTCCGCGACAAGGGCTGGGCGGTGCGCGTGCCCCGGCGCCTGCAGGAGCTGAACCTCTCGCTCAACAAGGTGGTGGCCGAGCTGTCGCAGGAGATCGGCCGCTCCCCCACCGTCGCCGAGATCGCCGCAAAGGCCCACCTGCCCGAGGAGGAGGTGCTGGAGGGCCTGGACACCTCCAACGCCTACGCGGTGGTGTCGCTGGACGCGCCGGCGGGCGGCGAGGACACCCCGACCGTCAGCGAGCACATCGGCGTCGAGGACGAGAGCCTGGAGGCGCTCGAGTACCGGGCCGCCCTCGGCCCGCTGATCGCCTCCCTGCCCGAGCGCGAGCGCCGCATCCTCTACCTGCGCTTCTTCGGCGGCATGACCCAGTCGCAGATCGCCAGCCGCCTCGGCATCTCGCAGATGCACGTGTCGCGGCTGCTCAACCGCACCCTCGGGGTGCTCCGGGCGGGCCTGCTCGGCGAGGACCAGGGCGGCTAGCCCCCGCCGGCCGATGCGCATCGCCCTGGTCGTCAACCCGCACGCCAGCCGGTTCAGCGGGCGGACCCGTGACCGGGTGGCCAAGGCGCTGGCCGAGGGGCACAAGGTGGAGCTGGTCCAGACCCACCATCCGGGCGAGGCCGCCGTGCTCGCCCGCGCCGCGGTCGCCGACGGCGTGGAGCTGGCCGCCGTGCTGGGCGGGGACGGCACCGTCAACGAGGTGGTCAACGGGCTGGCCGGGTCGGGCGCGCTGCTGGGCCTGCTCGGCGGCGGCCACACCAACGTGCTCGCCCGCGGCCTGGGCCTGGCCACCGACCCGGAGCGGGCGGTCGGGCGCCTGCTGGAGCTGCTCGCGGCCGGTGCCAGGCGGACGATCTCGCTGGGCGTCGCCGACGGCCGCTACTTCACCTTCGCCGCCGGCCTCGGCCTGGACGGGGCGGTGGTCCGCGAGGTCGAGCGCCGCCAGCGGGCCAAGCAGCTGTACGGCGACCGCGCCTACGTCGCCGCCGGCCTGAAGACCCTGCTGGTCGACTACGACCGCGAGCACCCCCACCTGACCGTCCACCTGCAGGGCGGGCGCCCGGCGCTGCGGGGCTTCTTCGCCCTGGCCGGCAACGGCGACCCCTTCAGCTACCTGGGCCGGCGGCCGTTCCGACCGACCCCCGACGCCGCCTTCGAGGGCGGGCTCGAGCTGCTGGTCGGCCAGACGATGGCCACGCGGACGCTGGTGCGGGCGATCACCGGGATGCTGTCGCCGCGCCCGCGGTCCGCCTATCCCGGCCTGCCGGTGCTGCACGAGGAGGACGGCTTCGCGCTGACCGCCGACGTGCCGCTCGCCTTCCAGCTCGACGGCGAGTACCTCGGCGACCGGACCAGCGTCCGGATGGACTGTGCGCGCCGGGCACTGACAGTGGTCGCGCCACCGCCGCGTCGGCATGCGTAATTCTTACGAGTGCTATCCGCTATTTTGATTATGCGCGGGACGTTGTGGTCCGGTCGTTCGCGTTTGTATTGGTTGCGGGGTGTTTCGACCCCCAACCAGCGGGTACCATCCGCCACAGCCGCACCCCCAGCGGCCCAGGTGGCAGGCGGTTGACAGGCAATTGCGACACTTTCTTCCCCTCAAGCGAGAATTGGGTGCTTCCCAAGCGCGGTTCGCTGTCTTAGACTCGCCCCGCTCTTCGTGGATGGGATATGAGGAGAAGCGCCCATACGCGAGCCCCAGAGCAATGGCCCCTTCCCCCAGGGCTTGCACCGGAAAGTGAGGATGTCCATGGACTGGCGCCATCGCGCCCGCTGCCGCGACGTTGACCCGGAGCTGTTCTTCCCGGTCGGGACCACCGGGCCAGCCGAAGCCCAGGTCCAGGCGGCCAAGGCCATCTGCGCACTCTGCTCGGTTCGGGGGGAGTGCCTGCAATGGGCGTTGGACACCGCGCAGGATGCCGGTGTCTGGGGCGGTCTCTCCGAGGAGGAGCGCCGCGCCATGCGCCGGGGGCAGCGCCGCAAGGTGCGGATCGCCTGAGCCACGGGGGCCACGGCCCCCATTCCCCTTCCCTGTTGTCCGGATCGAGCGGTACGATCACGTCGTGTGCCTTGTCAGGTGGTGGCAGCGTGGTCGTTGCCGGCTTGCCGTCTAGGGGGCGGAATGGGCGGAATGGTTCGCATCCTGGTGGCTGACGACCATCCCTTGACGCGGGATGGCATCAAGGCCGCGCTGGCCATGGATGCTGAGCTGGAGGTGGTGGCGGAGGCCGAGGACGGCCAGCAGGCGGTGAGCCTCGCCGAGGAGGTGCGGCCCGACGTGGTGCTGATGGACGTCCGCATGCCGGTGCTGGGCGGGATCCGGGCCACCCGGGAGATCACCAGGCTGGTCCCGGAGGCCCGGGTGATCATGCTCACCGTGGAGGAGACGCAGGCCAAGGTCGGCGAGGCCATCCAGGCCGGCGCGGCCGGCTACCTGCTCAAGGACATCGACGCCAACGAGCTGGCCAGGGCCGTGCACCTGGCTGCCGAGGGCAGCGCGGTGATCCATCCCAACCTGACCCGGCAGTTCATCGACGAGATCCGCCAGCTCACCCGCGGCGAGCAGAACGTCTCCGCGCTCTCCAGCCGGGAGGTCGAGGTGCTGCAGATGATCGCCTACGGCGCCACCAACCGGGAGGTGGCCTCCTCGCTGCGGATCTCGCCGCAGACGGTCAAGACCTACCTGGAGCGGATCTTCACCAAGCTCGGGGTGTCGGACCGCACCCGCGCGGTGGCGGTCGCGCTCAAGCACGGGATCGTGGAGTGATGGGCGAGCTCGCGCTGTTCCTGCTGACCGGCGCGGCCGGGGCGGCGGCCGGGCTGGTGCGGCGCCGCGGCCTGCGCGGCCTCAGCCTCCAGGAGACGGCCGTGCGGGCCTGGCCGGTCGGGCTGGCCGCCATCGCCCTGCAGGCGCTGGTGATCACGCTGCCGCCGGCCGGCGGCGCGGCGGTGCTGCTGCTGGTGGCGGCGCTGGTGGTGCTGCTGGCGGTCGCCAGGGCCAACGGCCGCCTGGCCGGCATGCCGCTGCTGGCGCTCGGGCTGCTGGCCAACCTGCTGGTGGTGGTCGCCAACCTCGGCATGCCGGTGCCGGCGGGGAGCCTGGAGCGGGCCGGGGTGACGCTGCAGCGGCCGGCGCCGCACCGGCCGGACGGCAAGCACGTGCTGGCCGGGCGGGGCACCCGGCTCGGGCTGCTGGGCGACCGCCTGGCCGTGCGGCCGCTGCGCACCACCACCAGCTTCGGGACCGTCGCCGAGCTGGCCGGGCTGTTCCTGCTCGTCCAGCACCTGCTGCTGGCCGCGGGCCAGCCGCGGCGGCGGGACGGGCCGCCGCCGGCAGGGGCCCACGAGGCCAGGACGGTCCCGTGGACCTCCTGGGCCGACTAGGGCCTGTCTGACGAAGGCTGCTTGGTAGGTTTGCCCGGTCAGCCGGGACCTGCCAAGGAGGACGGGTGGTCAGACGCCACGAGCTCACCGACCAGGCCTGGGCCGAGATCGCTCCGCTGCTGCCCGCCAACGGCCGA
>DASQWY010000087.1:0-6603 GCA_035640005.1 Actinomycetes bacterium | reverse complement strand
GAGCTCCCGGGCCAGTCGGATAGTCTCGGCGGCGAGCCGTGACTTGCCGATCCCCGCCTCGCCGGTCAGGCAGACGACCTGCCCGGCGCCAGCCCGGGCGCGCAGCAGCAGCGCCCGGACCGTGGCCACCTCGCCGTCGCGGCCGACCAGCCGCTCGGCGGCCGCGGGCTCGGGCGTGCGGTCGCGCACCGCGTGGACGGCCCAGAGGTCGATCCGTCCGGCCTTGCCTTTTACCGCGACCGGTTCCAGGCCGTCGTGGACGGTGGTGTCGTGCACCCGCTCGTAGGTGGGCCGGTCGATGAGCAGCTGCCCGGGCCGCGCCGCCTGCAGCAGGCGCGCCGCCAGGTTGACCGAGTCGCCGATCACCGCGTACTCGCGGCGGATGTCGGAGCCGACCTCGCCGCAGTAGACGGAGCCGGTGGTGACACCGGCACGGAACGGCCCGCCGGGGAGCTGGAGCAGCTCCAGGCCGCAGCGGACGGCGCGCTCCTCGTCGTCCTCGTGGCTGACCGGCGCACCGAAGAAGGCGACCAGCACGTCGCCCTTGTCACCGCTGGCCACCTGCCGGAGGTGGCCACCGTAGCGGTCGATCACCCGCACGGCGGCGCCGAGGAAGCGTTGCAGGTCGGCGACCGACTGCGGGTCCTCGGCGGTCAGCGTCGGCAGCCCCACGAAGGCGACGGTGACCTTGCGGTGCTCGTTCACCAGGTCGCGCCGGCCGGAGCGCAGGCGCTCGGCGATCGCCGGATGGAAGAACGGCGCCAGCCGCCCGGCCGTGCGCTCGTCGATCCACTCCAGCACGGCCGGGCGCCGGATAGGGGGTCGGCCGCGCACGCCGCCCACCACCGACCAGCGCGCCCGGCGCTCCACGACCCTGGCGCTGAGGCCGCGGTCGAGCAGGGTGGCGTCCACGATCACCTCGCCGCTGCGGGCATGCTGCTCGGCCGCTGCCGCCAGGTCCAGCGCCGGGCCGGCCAGCAGGTACGCCAGCCGGATCCCCGGGTCGCCTGCGATGCCGAGCAGCAGCGGGCCGGCCCCGAGCCCGACCTTCATCGCCAGCCCGAAGGTTCCCGCGCGGGTGGCGATCGTCTGGAAGCGGGCCATCGCGGCCTGCATGCCGAGCGCGCAGCGGAGCGCCCGGCGCTGCGTCGCCCGCCAGGTCCGGGCCTCGCGCCAGAACACGGCGGTCAGCGCGTCGCCGGCAAACTCGGCGACGCTGCCGCCCGCGCCGGCGGCCAGCTCGACCATGGTGCCGAACCAGGCGTTGAGGATCCGGGTCAGCTCCTCGGTCCCGTAGGCGCCGGAACGCGCCAGCGCCTCGCTCATCGGGGTGAAGCCGACGACGTCAGCGAACAGGACCACCGCGTCCGCGCGCTCGGTGACGGCGGCCGGCGTCTGGTCGGGGTGCCGGAGCAGGGTCCGGAGCACGTAGTCGGGCACGAACGACCGCCACGCGAGGCTCAGGTCCCCCTCCTTGGGGCGGCGGCCGCCATGGAAGGGCTGCCGGTTCCCGCCCGGCGCCTTCGCTTGTGCCTTTGCCCCCATCAGCCTTACGGTATGCCCGGCGTCAACGCGCTTTCGCATCTCGACCGGAACGGACCGCGAGAGGATGACGCGATGCCCGTGCCGAACTCCCAAGCCGGCAGCGACGCGTTCATGGCCATACAGCACGTGTGCCGCGACGGCATCCGCTTCCGGCTCGGCCTCCAGTGGCGTGACCCGAGCTCGTCGGAGAAGACGTTGGTCGCCCGCTACCTGCGGATCTCGGCGGCGTCGCGGCCTCCCCGACGGGTCGGGGGAGCCGACTGGCAGGACGGCATTCGCGTCGGTGACGGCACCGGCAACGGCCAGCCGTTCCAGGCGGGGGACTCCAGCTGGAAGCGCCTGGGAGCGTTCCCCGTGGAGGGGACGCCCTCCCTCGACCAGCCGGAGCCGGGCACCGTCGTCCTGGACCGCTGGGTCGCCGTGCCCGCCGTCCCCGGGGAGCACGCGGCCGCCACCGCCTTCACCTTCACGGCCAGGCCGAACCCGATGGCCTTCCTCTCCGTGCCCTACCCGCAGCCCCCCATCGGGGCCAGCGGCGTGACCGAGGTCCCGGTCCGCTACGCCGGCGCCTACGACCTGCGCTGGAGCAGGCCGCTGGCGCCCGGCGCGTTCGTCGCCGTCAGCCTCGACCGCTTCTGGCCCCCGGAACGCGACAGCGCCGACTACCTCGCGCAGGTCGAGGACTGCCAACTGCACGCGCCGGGCGACCAGGTCCGGTAGCGGGCGCCAGGTGACCCTCGCCGACCGGCTGGCCCGGTTCAACCGGGCCCCCAACCGCCTGGTCCGCACCTTCGCCGGGCGGGTTCCCCCGATGGCGGTGATGGTCCACCGCGGCCGGCGGTCCGGGCGCCGCTACCGGACGCCGGTGGTCGCCTTCCGCCTGAGCGACGGCTACGTCATCTCGCTGCCGTACGGGCCCGACCGCGACTGGGTGCGGAACGTCCTGGCCGCCGGCTCCTGCACGCTGGAGCGGGGCGGGCGGCGGGTCGAGCTGCGCGGGCCGCGGCTGCTGCGCGGCGGCGAGGGCCGGGCGCTGCTGCCGCCGCCGGCCCGAGCGGCGCTGCGGCTGGTGGGCGTCACCGGGTTCCTGCGCCTGTCGGCGGCCTGACAAGCGGCGCTAGGATCGGCCGGTGGCGTTGCGACCCGACTACCCGCTGGAGACCGCCCGGCTGACCCTGCGACCGTTCGGCGACGGCGACCTTGACGGCCTGTTCGACATCCAATCGCGGCCGCAGGTGGCACGCTACCTGTACTGGGAGGCGCTGCGACGCGCGGAACCTTCCCTCCGCCCGGTTGATGGAACGGCTCGGCATGCGCCGCGAGGCGCACCTCATCCACGACGAGATCTTCAAGGGCGAGTGGGGCGAGCAGCTCGTGTACGCCATGCTCGACCACGAGTGGAAGGCCCGCCAGGGAGGCTGAGCGGGGCGGCTACGGGCGCAGCAGGGGGACCACGACGTCGTCGACCACCGAGACGACGAACTCGTCGGGGACCGGCGGGCCGTCGGCCAGGAAGCGCTGCGCGACCATGGCCGGGCCGACCTCGGCGACCAGCGGGCTGACGGCGTCGGGCCGCACCTGGCCGCGTTCGGCGCCGCGCTGCAGGGCGGTCAGGAACAGGCGCTTGCGCGGCTTGAGGACGCGCTCGTGCAGCAGCTGGAAGAACGGGTGGTCGCGGTCGATCTCGGCCAGCAGGGTCTGCAGGGCGCAGGCGGTGGGGGAGTTGGTCAGCGCCGCGATCCGCCGCAGCAGGTCGAGCAGGTCGTCGCGGACGTTGCCGTGGTCGGGCAGGTCGGCCGTGGCCGGCAGCGCGTGGTCGAGGGCGTCCACGACCAGGTCGTCCTTGTGCGGCCAGCGCCGGTACAGGGCCGCCTTGCCGGTGTGCGCGCAGTGCGCGATCCCCTCCATCGTCAGGCCGGCGTAGCCGACGGTCTGCAGCTGGTGGAGGACGGCGTCGAAGATGGCGTGCTCCAGGGTCTCGCCGCGGCGCCGCGAGGGGCCGCACGGCGGAGCCGAGGGCTCCACCTGGATGGCCATCGGCCGACCTCCAGAGGAACGAGTAGTGAACGCTTGCGTTCCCAATCGGGGCGGTGTACCGTCGCCCGCTAGTAGACGCCATCGTACACTAGTTGAGGGGACGAAGGCAGCTTATGTCAGTCTCGTCGCAGTCGGCCAGCTCGCCGGCACCCGGCGCGCCACGGCGGGGCCAGCACCCCGCGATCGCGCTGACCATCATCGCGGCGTCGCAGCTCATGGTCGTGCTGGACGCGACCATCGTCAACATCGCGCTGCCGCACATCCAGCAGGCCCTGCACTTCTCCACCACCAGCCTGTCCTGGGTGCTGAACGCCTATACGCTCACCTTCGGCGGGCTGCTGCTGCTCGGCGGCCGCGCCGGCGACATCCTCGGTCGCCGCCGCGTGTACGTCACCGGCATCCTGGTGTTCACGCTCGCCTCGTTCCTCGGCGGGCTGGCGACCTCGTCGGCCTGGCTGCTGGCCGCGCGCGCCCTGCAGGGCGTCGGCGGCGCCATCGCCGCGCCAACCGCGCTGGCGCTGATCACCACCAACTTCCGGGAAGGCCCCGAGCGCAACCGCGCCTTCGGCGTGTTCGGCGCGGTGGCCGTGGCCGGCGGCGCCGTCGGCCTGATCGCCGGCGGCATGCTGACCTCGTGGCTGTCGTGGCGCTGGGTGCTGTTCGTCAACGTGCCGATCGGCATCGTGCTGGCCCTGCTGGCGCCGCTGTACATCGGCGAGTCGGAGCGGCAGCCCGGCAGGTTCGACCTCAGCGGCGCGCTGACCTCCACCGCCGGCATGGCCGCGCTGGTGTACGGGTTCATCCGTGCCGCCCAGGACGGCTGGACCGACGCCGGCACGATCGGCTCCTTCGCCGCCGCCGTGGTGCTGCTGGCCGCCTTCCTGTCGATCGAGACCCGCATCCGCCAGCCGATCACCCCGCTGCACATGTTCCGCGACCGCAACCGGGCGGGCAGCTACGCGATCATGCTCGGCCTGGCCGCGGCCATGTTCGGCATGTTCTTCTTCCTCACCCTGTTCGTGCAGGGCGTGCTCGGCTACAGCCCGCTGCGGGCCGGCTTCGCCTTCCTGCCCGTCACCGCCGCGATCGTCTTCACCTCGCAGTTCGCCGCGCGGTCGCTGCCGCGCTACGGGCCCAAGCCGCTGATGTCGACCGGCGCGGTGCTGGCGGTGCTGGGGCTCGCCTGGCTGGCGCAGGTCTCGGTCACCAGCGGCTACCTCGGCGGCATCCTGGTCCCGATGGTGGTGTTCGGCCTCGGCATGGGCCTGCTGTTCGTGCCGCTGACGATCGTGGCGGTCTCCGGCGTGCAGCCGCACGAGTCCGGCGCGGCCTCCAGCCTGCTCAACGTCACCCAGCAGGTCGGCGGCTCCCTGGGCCTGTCGATCCTGGTGACGGCGTTCGGCACCGCCAGCCGCAACGAGGCCGCCAGCCAGGTCGGCCGCTTCCTGGCCAGCGCCACGCCGCAGCTGCGCGCCCAGTTCCAGCAGACCGGCCGGCTGCCGGCGGTGTACGCCAACCAGATCCTGGCCCACGGCGTCGCCACCGCCTTCCAGCTGGCGGTGGTGTTCGCGGCGCTGGCGCTGACGGTCGCGCTGGTGGTCATCCGGGCGCGCGCCGCGCAGCAGCCGGAGCCGGAGCCCGTCCAGGCGTCGGCAGGCTCCTAGCCGGCTAGCCAGCGCGGCCCCGCATCCGCGAGTATCGGTGGGTGGGCGACCACCACCGATACTCGCGGACGGGGTGACGAGGGATGCAGGCTGCGTGGGCCGTCGTCGGCCTCGACAACGGCGGGACCAGCAACAACGCGACCGTGCTCGACAGCTCCGGCCGCTTCCTGGTGGACCGGCTGGTGGAGACGCCGAGCCGCGTGCAGGACGGCCCCGAGGTCGCCGTCGAGGCGCTGGCCGAGGCGCTGGCGGGCGTCCTGGAGCTGACCGGGACCCAGAGGCCGTCGGTGCGCGCCGTCGGCCTGGACACCCCCGGCCCGGCCAGCGCCGACGGCGTCATCTCCTCCCGGGGCGCCACCAACTTCTCCCAGCCGGCCTGGCACGGCTTCGACGTCCGCGGCGCGCTGCAGGCGCGCCTGGGGCTGCCGGTGGTCTACAACAACCACGCCAACGCCGCCGCCCTGTACGCCCACCACGCGCGCCACGGGCAGGCGGCCGCGCGGCACTCCTCGGTGTCGGCGATCGTCGGGACCGGCCTGGGCGGCGGCGTGGTGGAGGCCGGGCGGGTGGTCAGCGGCGTGGCCGGGATGGCCGGGGAGCTCGGCCACGTGCACATCCCCATGGACGGCCTGCTCGGCGAGGGCCAGCCGGTGCCCGTCTGCAACTGCGGCTTCTCCGGCGACGCGGAGAGCGTCGCCTCCCTGACCGGGATCGAGAAGAACCTGCTGCCCTACTGGCTGACCCGCTTCGAGGGCCACGAGCTCGGCCGGGTCGGGTCGATCGCCAAGGCCGCCAGGATGGTCCGCGGCTACGGCGAGCGGGGCGACCCGCTGGCCATGAAGATCTTCGAGCAGCAGGCGATGGCGCTGGGCCGGCTGTTCACCATCGCCGCCAACTTCCTGGACCCCGACACCTACTTCGTCGGCGGCGGGGTGGTGGAGACCACCCCGCGCTTCCGCGAGTGGTTCCTGGCCACGGTGCGGGAGCACACGGCGCTGCGGGAGGAGCAGGCGCGGGCGGCGAGCTTCGCCCTGGTGCCCGACCTGGACATGGCCGGCGCGCGCGGTGCCGCGATCGCGGCGCTCGAGTCGTTGCAGCCGTCCTGAGGCCGCCCAGACCGGCGGCAGGCCGCCGCCGCTACCGGGACGAACACGGACGATTCGGGCGAAGTTCGCTTGCCCTGCAACCTGGCGGCACGTGAGACTACCGCCATGCAGGGTAGGCTCAGGGGATATCTGGCCCTCATCGCGGTGGTCGGCATCGCATTGCTCGCGCTGCTTGCGACCACCGTCGACCCCAACCGGCTGCGCGACCACCTGCCGCAGGTCGTCATCCTCGGCGCCGCCGTGCTGCTCGG
>DASQWY010000086.1:0-4478 GCA_035640005.1 Actinomycetes bacterium | reverse complement strand
CTCAAGGGCGCGCGCGTGCTGGTGCTGGGGGTCGCCTACAAGCCGGACCTCGGCGACGTGCGCGAGTCGCCGTCGCTGCGGGTGATGGCGGCGCTCGGCCGCCGCGGGGTGAAGCTGTCCTTCCACGACCCGTTCGTGGCCCAGGTCACCGTGGGCGGCAAGCGGATGGCGCGAACCGAGTTGACCGCCAGGACAGTTGCCGGCGCCGACGTCGTCGCGCTCTTGACCCGGCACAGCGCCTACGACCTGGACTGGCTCGCCAGAACCGCCACGCTCGTCTTCGATGTGCGCAACGCCTTCGGCCCCTATGACTATCCCAATGTCGTTTCCTTGTGAAGCGCTGCACGGGAATGAACTTTGTCCCCCAAGGCATGACGCGCTCGGTCCGGTTGCGAGCACCACGTCGGACTTACGCGCTCGCCTGACCACATCCGCCATCCCCGCCTGCCGTCCAATCTCCGGTCCGAAATGTAGAGATCCGTGAGATTCGGGAGAGGTGCAGGGTCGTCATCTGGCGGATCGGAGTGCGTCCCAAATGCCGGGGTCCTCGCCGCCGAGGCGCCAGACGACCACGCCCGCTATGCCGTAGCGGCGCGCCGTGTCGAGCTTGAGGGCGAAGCTGCGGGCGTTCTCGAACCAGACCGTGTGGTGCCGTCCGTGGTCGTCGATGTAATTCAGCCAGGGCGACTGCGTGGTGGCGTCCCAGTGCTGCCGCGCCCCGCGGGCGGCCGCCAGCGCCTGGACGTCGACCCACTGCAGGTCGGTCCCAGGCGCACCGGCAGGCCAGTCGTAGCCGTAGGTGGCCAGCCCGAGCACGACCCGGCCGCGGGGCATCGCAGCGACGGCGAACCTGAGCACCTCATCGACCCACCCTTGAGGCGCGATCGGGCCCGGCGACGAGTCGGATGTGGCGTGGTCGTACGCCATGACCCGGACCTGGTCCGCCGACGCGCCGATTGAGCGCCAGTCCTGAGCCTGCGCTCCCCTCCACGAGCCTGGCTCGCGCGTCTTGGCGTGCAGCGTCACGGACAGGCGGGCGTGCACCGCGTGCAAAGCGATCGCAAGGTCGCGGACGAAACCGCTGTACGCGTCCTTCGCGGTGGCGGGAAGGGACTCGTAGTCAACGTCGATACCGGCCCACCCATGTGAACGGACGAGATCGACAATCGCCGCGACGTGCCGAGAACGGGTACGGGGATCGTTGATGATCGCATGGACCAGCGCACCATCCCACCTGTGGTGGCGGGAATTCGAGATCGTCGGCATGAGACGGAGCCCACGCGCCGAGGCTTCGGCCTCGACGTTCGGCACGGCCTGCTCTTCGTCAGACGCGTAAACCACCTCGCCGCTCTCCGTTGGCCGATACCATACCGGGCTCACCTCTGTGAGCACGCCGTGGTCGGCCAAGGCCGTGCTCCGCGTATCCCACGGTACGAGGTACCCGGCGACCGTTGTCCACCCCGCTGGCGGGGGGGCAGACCCGCGGCAGCTCACGGCCATGGCCACGGCGATCAGCATCACCAGCACCGTGCGGAAGAGGCGTGCGGTCACGCGCGAGCCTTCGCGCGCTCGGGCTTCATCTGCATAACGGTTCCGGCGCGGTGCAGAGAATGCAGCTGTAAGGCAAGGTCGCAGTCCTCAGCGAGGGTCGACGAGGAGCATCCACCCCCGTACCGGAGATTGTAGTGAACGCGACTCGCTTGCCAACCAAAGCAGCCTGCCCCTAGACGATTGATTCCAAGGGATGGCTGATGTGAGGAGGGTGTCCATGATCGGCGTTGCGAACCCAACGTCGAGCCTGGAGGCCCGGCCTGAACCGCCCTGGATCTGTTGGAGGCTCCATCGCTTGGAAGGGAAGATGGAGCAATGGCAGACACCGGCAGCTACAGCAGAGGTTCACATCCGTCGCAGCGGCGCTACCCACCGCAGTTGCGTGAGCGCGCGGTGCGGATGGTGCAACAGGCCATCGAGGAGTCCGGCGAGCGGTTCGGCGTGGTCACCAGGGTCGCCCAGCAGCTCGGCATCGGCAGCGAGTCGCTGCGCACCTGGGTCCGGCAGGCCGAGATCGACCGGGGTCAGCGCCCTGGCGTGACCACCGCCGAGCAGCAGCGCATCGCCGCGCTGGAACGCGAGGTTCGTGAGCTGCGCCGCGCCAACGAGATCCTGCGGACGGCCTCGGCTTTCTTCGCGGCCGAGCTCGACGGCCGCCGTCCGAGGTGACCCGCTACATCGACGCCGACCGTGACCGGTTCGGGGTCGAGCCGATCTGCCGAACCTTGCAGGTCGCCCCGTCCAGCTACTACGCGGCCAGGCGCCGCCGGCCGTCGGCGCGGGCCGGCAGCGACGCCGAGCTTGGCCCGAAGGTGCTCAAGGTGTTCCACGACAACTATCGGGTCTACGGCGCCCGCAAGATCTGGCGGCAGCTGCGCCGCGAGGGCATGCCGGTCGGCCGGGATCGGGTGGCCCGACTGATGCGCGCGCTGGGGATCGCCGGGGCCGTCCGGGGCAAGGCCCGGCGGACCACCGTTGCTGATCCGGCCGCGACCCGCGCCCCCGACCTGGTCAACCGCAGGTTCACGGCGACCCGCCCCAACCAGTTGTGGGTGAGCGATTTCACCTACGTGGCCAGCTGGTCGGGCACGGTCTACGTCGCGTTCGTCATCGACGTGTTCTCGCGGCTGCTCGTGGGCTGGCGGGCGGCGGCCAGCATGCGGGCTGAGCTGGTCCTGGACGCCTTGGAGGTGGCAATCTGGCGGCGCGCCGGCGTACTGGAGGGGCTGGTGTGCCACTCGGATGCTGGCAGCCAGGGCGGATTCAACTGGTCGTCGCAACACCTCGACAGTGAGGGGTTGCGATGGGAGCAAGGAAGCGCCGAGCAGCTGATCGTGCCGGTCGTCCTGCGATGCGTTCGCCGGGCCGTCCACCGGTGGGAAGACGCGAGCACCGACAGCGGTTCTGGGTGGCGATCGCCCACGGGTTGCCAAGCGAGGATGCCGGCGTGGCGGCCGGCGTGTCCCCGGCCGTGGGATCACGCTGGTTCCGTGAAGGCGGTGGCATGCCAACCCTCAGCCGCGCCCCGCTGTCGGGGCGCTACCTGTCGTTTGCCGAGCGAGAAGAGGTCGCCATCCTCCGCGCCCAAGCCGTCGGGGTGCGCGAGGCCGCACGGCGGCTGGGACGGTCCCCCTCCACGGTCTCCAGGGAACTGCGCCGCAACGCCGCGACCCGTGGCGGGCGGCTGGAGTATCGGGCCACGACCGCCCAGTGGCACGCCGACCGGCGAGCCGAGCGCCCGAAGGTCGCCAAGCTGGCTGCCAACCAGCGGCTCCGGGACTACGTGCAGCAGCGGCTGGCGGGCGAGGTCACGCGGCCCAACGGCATCGCCGTGTCGGGGCCGCAGGTGCGGTGGATCGGTCGGCGGCACGGGCGCCGCAAGGACCGCCGGTGGGCGCACTCGTGGAGTCCGGAGCAGATCGCGGGCCGGCTGCCGGTCGACTTCCCCGATGATGGGTCCATGCGGATCTCCCACGAGGCCGTCTACCAGGCGCTGTACGTCCAAGGCCGCGGCGCCCTGCGCCGTGAGCTGAGCGCCTGCCTGCGCACCGGCCGGGCCCTGCGGGTGCCCAGGGCGCGCACCCAAGGGCGGGGCAAGCAGTTCGTCAGCCCGGAGGTCATGATCAGCCAGCGGCCGGCTGAGGTCGCCGACCGCGCCGTGCCCGGACACTGGGAGGGCGACCTGATCCTGGGTCTGGGCAGCTCCGCGGTCGGGACCCTGGTCGAGCGCACCAGCCGGTTCACCATGCTGTTGCACCTGCCCCGCATGCACGGCCATGGCGACCAGCCGCGAGCCCACAACGGTCCTGCGCTGGCCGGCCACGGCGCCGAGGCGGTCCGCGACGCCATCGCCTCGGCCATCACGACGCTGCCGCAGCAGCTGCGCCGATCGCTGACCTGGGACCAGGGCGCGGAGCTGGCCCAGCACGCCCAGCTGCGGATCGAGATGGCCTGCAGGTGTTCTTCTGCGACCCGCACAGCCCCTGGCAGCGCGGCACCAACGAGAACACCAACGGCCTGCTGCGCCAGTACTTCCCCAAGGGCACCGACCTCAGCAAGCACACCGCCGGCGACCTCGCCGCCGTCGCCGCTGCCCTCAACAGCCGACCCCGCAAGACCCTCGGCTGGCGAACCCCCGCAGAGGCCCTGAACGAACAGCTACTCTCGATCCAACGAGGCGGTGTTGCGACGACCCCTTGAACCTGCGCAGTCCACCGCCATCCGCTTCACCCAGCGGCTGGCCGATGCCGGCATCCAGCCCTCGATGGGCTCGGTCGGCGACTCGCTCGATACTGCCCTGGCGGATCGGTTCCTGGCCGAGCGGGCGGTCAGCGTGGTCGCCGACCGGACCCTTGAGGAACGCCGCTGGTCCACCCCGCAGCTGTTGGCGGTCGAGCAGCAGCTGGTCACCAGCGCCACCGGCCGGA
>DASQWY010000085.1:0-2743 GCA_035640005.1 Actinomycetes bacterium | reverse complement strand
ACCGAGCTGGAGTACGCCTGCCACCTGCCCGGCCACTACGCCTACGGGATGCGCGGCCTGGTCAGGATCGCCGCGGGGGGTCCGGGGGGCTCAAGAGCGAGGCCGTAACCCGCGGCGGGCGGCCACCTGGAGCCGAGCGTTAGCCCCCCGGGTGGATGTGGATAGGGTCCGGGGAGAGCGGCACGGGGCCGCTGCGGTTAGGCTGGTGGCAACGATGCAGACCGCCCAGCCAGCCCACGCGCCGACGCCGCGACGGCGCCGCCTCACCCCGGCGGCGGCCGGGCACCTGCACGCGCTGATGGGCGCGTGGCAGCTGATCGCCGACCTGTCCTTCGCCGACCTGCTGCTGTTCGTGCCGGTGGAGGGGACCGAGGAATTCCAGATCGTCGGCCAGCTGCGCCCGTACACCGCCCGGACGCTGTACCCGACCGACCTGGTCGGGGACGTGGTCGAGCCGGGCTGGCAGCCCTACGTGGAGCGGGCCTGGCGCGAGGGCCGGCGGGTGCGCTCCGAGCAGCCGGTGTTCATCGACGCCGAGGCGGTCCGGGTCGAGGCCGTGCCAGTGCGCCACCAGGGCGAGGTGGTGGCGGTGCTGTGCGTGGAGTCGGCCGAGCTGCCCGACCGGCCCACCGGCCGGCTGGAGTCGGCCTACCTGCGCGCCGCCGACGCCATGCAGGAGATGGTGGCCCGCGGCCTGTTCCCCTTCGGGGAGGACCACGAGCAGGTCTCCTCGCCGCGGGTCGGGGACGGCCTGGTGGTGCTCGACGCCAGCGCCAGGGTCGAGTTCGCCAGCCCGAACGCGACCTCGGCGTTCCGGCGCATGGGGGTCAACGCGCTGCCGCTCGGCCAGCCGGTCGCCGGCCGCGTCGGCGTGCTGGTCGCCCAGGCGATGGCGGGCCGGCGGCCGGTCGAGGCGGACGTCGAGGCGGACGGCGCGGTCACCCACGTGCGGGTGGTGCCGCTGCTGCGCGCCGCCGGGCGGCGGCGCGGCGCGCTGGCGCTGTGCCGCGACGTGACCGAGCTGCGCGGCAGGGACCGGCTCATCTCGCAGCGCGAGGCGACCATCCGCGAGGTCCACCACCGGGTCAAGAACAACCTGCAGACGGTCGCCTCGCTGCTGCGCCTGCAGGTCCGCCGGCTCGGCGACCATCCCATGGCGGTGGCGGCCCTGGAGGAGTCGGTGCGCCGCATCGCCGCGATCGCGCTGGTCCACGAGACCCTGACCGAGGAGTTCGAGGGCGCGGTGGACATGGGCGACGTGGCCCGCCGGGTGGTGCGCATGCTGGAGAGCTCGGTCGGGCGGGAGGACGTGCGCATCACGCTGGCCACCGGCTCGGTGCGGGTGGACGCCGCCGTGGCCACGCCGCTGGCGGTGGTCCTCAGCGAGCTGGTGCAGAACTCGATCGAGCACGGCCTCGGCGGCCGCCCGGGAAGGGTGACCGTGACCCTGCGCGGCGGCGACGGCCGCCCCACCGTGCTGGAGGTGGCCGACGATGGCGGCGGCTCCGCTGACGGCGAGCCGGAGCTCGGGGCGAGCCGTCCCGGCGGCCTCGGCCTCCGCCTGGTGCGTGCGCTGGTCGACGAGGAGCTCGGCGGCCAGTTCACCCTGGTCATCCAGCCCGGCAAGGGCAGCCTGGCCAGCGCGACCATCCCGCCGGGCAGGGAGCGCTGACCGGCCGCGGCGAGCAGCGCTACGGCTTGCGCCCGACCCCGCCGAACGCGTCCAGCTCGGCGGGAGGGCCGTCGGCGTGGTCCGGCCGCCACCGCGTCACCGTCACCACCCCGGGCTCGACCAGCTCCAGCCCTTCGAAGAAGCCGGCGATCTGCTCGGGGGTGCGGAGGTTGTACGGGACCGCGCCGCTCTCGTTGTAGCCCCGCTGGGCCTCCTCGAAGTCGTTGCTGATGACGTTGGTGCCGTCGTTGGTCGCCAGGTAGCTGCCGGACGGCAGCGCGGCCAGCAGCCGCCGCACGATCGACCGCGCCTCGTCGTAGTCGGCGAGGTGCCCGAGGATCCCCATCAGCATCAGCGCGACCGGCTGGGTGAAGTCGAGCGTCTCCTCCGCCGCCTGCAGGATCTTGTCGGGCTCGCGCAGGTCGGCCTCCACGTAGGCGGTCTTGCCCTGCGGCGTGCTGGTGAGCAGGGCGCGGGCGTGGACCAGCACCAGCGGGTCGTTGTCGACGTAGACGATGCGGGCATCCGGCGCCACCCGCTGGGCGACCTGGTGGGTTTTGTCGGCGGTCGGCAGGCCGGTGCCGATGTCGAGGAACTGCCGTATGCCGGCCTCGCCCGCCAGGAAGCTCACCGCGCGCTTGAGGAACGCCCGCGACTCGCGGGCGCTCTCGACGATGGCAGGGAACACGGCGCGGACCTGGTCGCCGACCTGGCGGTCGGCGGGGAAGTTGTCCTTGCCGCCCAGCCAGTAGTTCCAGACCCGAGCGCTGTGCGGGACCCCCGAGTCGAGCTCGGAGATCGGCTCCTGACTGGGGGTGGCCGAGCTGCCGGTCATGTGCACCCCTCTCGACTCCACGCAGGATCAGCGGTCGGTGGCGTGACGCAGAGCATAGGCGTTCGCGCTGCGCCACGGTCACCACGTACGAGCGGGGCCACGCGTCTGGTGCGTCAGAAGCCGCGGACGCGGGTGAGGTGGATGCGGACCGGGACCGAGAATCTCTCCGCGAACTTCACGGCGCTACCGAACTGCGCGTCGATGGCCTGGCCGTACTTCTCCAGCCACGCGGGGTT
>DASQWY010000084.1:0-7533 GCA_035640005.1 Actinomycetes bacterium | reverse complement strand
CCGGTGGGGCGGCCAGGTCGGCGGGGCGGCAGCCGAAGCGGGCCAGGTCCTCCTGGGGCAGGTACACCCGCCCGCGGGCGAGGTCCTCGGCGACGTCTTGCCAATGCTCGGTGAGCTGCAGGGCGGTGCAGACCGCGTCGGCCAGCCGTAGCCGCTCCGGGCTGGCGGCCTCGAACACGTGCAGCACCAGGTGCCCGACCGGGTTGGCGGACAGTTGGCAGTAGGCGAGCAGGTCGGCGTAGGTGGGGTAGCAGCGCACGACCTGGTCCTGGCGGTTGGCGGCGATCAGGCGGCGGAACGGCTCGGCCGGCAGCCCCAGGGCGCGCACCGTCGGCGCCAGCGCGACCAGCACCGGGTGGCTGGGTCGCCCCTCCCAGACCAGCTCAAGGTCCTCCTCGAGCTGGTCGAGCAGGGCGAGCCGGTCGCCGGTCGCCTCGTCGCCGAGGTCGTCGACCAGCCGGGCGAAGCCGTAGATGGCCAGCAGGTGGCGGCGGGCGCCGCGCGGCAGCAGCAGCGGCGCCACCGGGAAGTTCTCGCCGGCCGCCTTGGCCACGACCGCGTCCCGGCCGGGCGGCCCGGTCACTCGCCCACCACCTGCAGCAGGACCTGCCGCTCGCGGGCCCGGTCCAGCTCCACCAGGAACACGCTCTGCCAGCGGCCAAGCTGGAGCCGGCCGTCCATGATCGGGATGGCCTGCGAGGTCGCTCCCAGCAGCGCCCCGCGGCAGTGCGCGTGGCCGTTGGGGACGTCGTGGGGATCCTCGGCCAGGTTCTCGGCCGAGCGGAGGCTGCGGTCGTCGTGCACGTACGCTCCGGCGACCGGCACCAGCCGGTCGAGCAGGCCGCAGAAGTCCTTGAGGAAGCCGGGCTCGTGCTCGTTGATGAGGATCGCGCAGGTCGTGTGGGGCGAGTACACGACCGCCACGCCGTTGCGGACCCCGCTGGCGGCGACCGTCTCACGGACGGGCTCGCTCACGTCGATGAAGTCGCCGCAGCCGGTGGTGGTGTAGCTGCGCTGCTGGAAGCTGACGGTCATGCGGCCGATCCTGGACAGAGGGGAGCGGACACGCCCACATATCCGGAATCGTCGGCGTCAAACAGGAACCCAGGAACCGGCGGGGCGGGCTGTTTGGCCGGCCGCAGAGCGTCTATTTGAATGGCGGTCCAGAGAGCGCCCAGGAGCGGAGCATGGCAGGCTGGCAGACCACGCGGGTCCCGCTCGGGCTGGGCGGGGCCTTCCTGGCCGGATCGGTGCCGTTCAGCAACCTCGCGGCTCACCTGGTCGCCGGCGTCGACCTGCGCGGGGTCGCCACCGGCACGGTGTCCGGCACCAACCTGTACCGGGTCGGCGGGTTCGGGCCGCTGGCGGTGGCCGGCGCGCTGGACCTCGCCAAGGGCGCGCTCGGGCCGGTGCTGGTCGGCCGCGACCGGCCGCTGCCGGCGGCGCTGGCCGCCGGGCTGGTGGTGAGCGGCCACAACTGGTCGCCGTGGTTGCGGGGGGCGGGCGGCCGGGGCATCTCGCCCGCGACCGGGGCGTTGCTGGCGGTGGCGTGGCCGGGGGCGGCGGTGCTGCTGGGCGGCCTGGCCGTCGGCCGGCTGGTGGGGTGCACCGCGCCCGGTGCCCTGGCCGCCCAGCTGGCGCTGGTGCCGGTGCTGGCCGTGACCAGGGGGCGGTCGGGGGCGCTCGCCGGCGCCGCCGTGCTGCTGCCGATGCTGGCCAAGCGGCTGCTGGGAAACGCCCCACCGCCGGCCGGGGTCCCCCGGGGCCAGGTGCTGCGGGCGCGCCTGTTGCACGACCGGGACGTGCGCTGATGGCGGCACGGGCGGTCGTGCAGCGGGAGGGTTACCGCGACCTGCTGCTCGGCCAAGCGGTGTCGGCGTTCGGCGACTGGATGGGCACGGTCGCGCTGATGGCGCTGGTGCTGGACCTGACCGGGTCGGCGACGGCGGTCGGCGTGATCTTGGTGCTGCGCCTGCTGCCGGCCGGCTTCGCCGGCCCGGTCGCCGCCGGGGTGGCCGACCGCTGGGACCGGCGGCGCATCATGCTGGCCTGCGACCTGGTCCGCGCGGGGCTGGTCAGCCTGATCCCGTTCGTCAGGGCGGCCTGGTGGGTGTTCCTGTGGGCGTTCCTGCTGGAGGGCGCCAGCCTGGTGTTCCTGCCCGCCCGGGACGCCTCGGTTCCCGACCTGGTCGACGAGCAGGACCTGCCGACCGCCAACGGGCTGATCCTGGCCTCCTCCTACGGCAACCTGCCGCTGGGGGCGGGCGCGTTCGCGTTGCTCAGCCTGGTCCCGGCCGGCCGGGGCAGTTTCCTTGGCCAGCATCCCAACGCGCTGGCCTTCTGGGTGGACGCCCTCACCTTCCTGGTCTCGTTCCTGCTGATCCGACGCCTGGCCGCGCTGGGCCCGGCCGCCGGCCGGGCGGCGGGCGGGGAAACCCGGCCGCCCGGAGGCGGAACCGGCTTCCGTGACGCCCTGCGCCTGCCGGTGGTGCGCGCGGTCATGCCGGCGGCGGGGATCGCCATGCTCGGGATCGGTGCGCTGTTCTCCCTCGGGGTGGTGTACGTCCGCCAGGTGCTGCACGCCAGCACCGGCCAGTTCGGTGGCCTGGTCGCGCTGTTCGGCGTCGGCGGCGCGCTGGGCTGGGCGGCGCTGCAGCGGCTCAGCCACGGCACCCCGACGCTCGGCACGGTGAAGGCCGCCATCGCCGCCATGGGCGCCGTCCTGGCCGGCATGAGCCTCGCCTCCAACCTGGTGCTCGCCTATGCCGCGGCGGTGCCGTTCGGGGCGGCGGGCGCCGCGGCGCTGGTCGGCAGCGTCACCTACCTGCAGGAGACGCTGGCCGGCGAGCGCCGCATGCTCGGCCTGGCCGTCTTCCACGCCGTGCTGCGGATCGGCATGAGCGTGGCGGCCATCGGCGGCGCCCTGCTCGCGCAGGCGCTCGCGCCGGTCCGGCTGCCCTGGGTCGGCCGCGTGCAGCCACCGGCGGTGGTGCTGTTCGGCGCCGGGTTGGCAATGATCGGCGGGGCCACGATCATGCCGAGAAGGCTGCTGCCGGGAAGGCGGCCGCAGCAAGAGCAGGAGGCAGGCACGTGAGCGTGGCAGTGGTGACCGACGGGGCCGCCTCGCTCCCGCCCGACCTGGCCGCCGCCAACGGCGTGACCGTCGTGCCGCTGGAGGCGACCATGGCTGGCCGGACCGAGGCTCGGCTGACCACCCTCGAGGAGCTGGTCCCCCACATCGGCGACGGCGTCCGTACGGCGGGTCCGCCCTCGGGCCGCTTCGCGGCCGCGATCGGGGACTGCCAGCACGGCGATGGCGTCCTGGTGCTGACCGTCGCCCGCTCGGTGAGCAGCATCTACCAGGCCGCCACCCTGGGCGCGCGGCGGGCGCCCGGACCGGTCCGGGTGGCCGACACCGGGACCGCGGCTGGCGCCCAGGGCCTGGTGGTGCTGGCCGCGGCCCGGGCCGCGCGGGCCGGGCTCGCGCTGGAGGCCGTCGAGGCCGCCGCCCGGAGGGCGGCCGCCGCGGTCCGGCTGGTCGCCACCCTGGAGACGCTCGAGTATCTGGTCAAGGGTGGCCGGCTGCCCAAGGTCATCGGGCACACCGGCGGCCGCCTCGGCGTCCGGCCCCTGTTGGAGTTTCGCGCCGGGACGATCCGCCCGCTGCGCCCGGCGTTGTCGCGGGCGGCGGCCCGCCGGCGGATCCTCGCCCGCTGGCGTGCGTCGCGTCCGCCGGGCGCGGCCCTGCACGTGGCCGCTCTGCACGCGCTCGCCCCTGACGAGGCCTCGGACCTGTTGCAGGACGTGCTCGAGGAGGTGGAGCCGGCCACCGCGTTCGTCGCGGAGTTCGGCGCCGCCATGGTGGCGCATACCGGTCCGGGGCTGGTGGGCCTTGCCTGGTGGTGGGAGCGGACAGGGGCCTAGTGTGGCCCCTCGCCCCGGGCCTACCGGCGGAGCGCTCGACGGCGCCGGCCTGGCCGCCGGCCTGCGGGCGATGCTGGCGGCGCTGCGCGAGCGCGAGGACGAGCTGAACCGGCTCAACGTGTTCCCGGTCGCCGACCACGACACCGGCACCAACCTGGTCCGCACCCTGAGCGGCGTGGTCGCCGCCGTCGAGGCCGCCGTCGAGGCGGCCGGCGACGGCGAGCTGGCCGCCGTGGCCACTGCCGCCGCCGAGGCCGCTCTGCTGGAGGGGCGGGGCAACTCGGGCACGATCCTGGCCGAGGCGCTGCGCGGCCTGTGCCAGACGTGGGCGCCGCTCGGTGTGGTTGGCCCGGCCGAGCTGGTCCGCGGGTTCCAGGCCGCGGCCGAGCGGGCCGACCAGGCCGTCCTGGAGCCGGCCGAGGGCACCATGCTGACCGTCGTGCGGGCCACCGCCCGGGCGCTGGAGGAGCTGCCCGCCGACGGCGTGGGCCGGCAGCTGGCCAGGGCCGCCGAGGCGGCCGCTCGGGCCGTGGCCGCCACCCGGGACCAGCTGGCGGCGCTCCGCCGCGCCGGGGTGGTGGACGCGGGCGGGCGGGGCTGGGAGCTCTGCCTGCGCGCCCTCGCGGCCTCGGCGGGCGGCGTCCCACCCCGACCGGAGCCGGCGGGCGCGCTCGCGCCCAGCGACGCCGCGCCCGGCCCCGGCTACGAGGTGCAGTACCTGCTCACCTGCGGCGAGCAGGACGCCCGGGCGCTGGAGGGCCAGCTGCACACGATCGGGGAGAGCGTCACGCTGGTCAGGGGCGACGGCCGCGTCCGCGTCCACGTCCACACCGACCGGCCCGGGGCGGCCATCGAGGTGGCGCTGCGGTTGGGAAGGGTGTCCCGCATCGAGATCGCCTGCCTGCACCGGTAGGCATTCCCGTCGGGTCGGTAGGTTGCCGATGGGTTTATATCGTGAGACGATTACATCGTCTCGCGATATCTCTCCGCCCGGACCCCGTGGAGGACCTCCCTCGAGGAGGAACATGCAGCGTTGTCCGTCCGACGCTCTGGCGGGGCAACCTCCCCATGCGGCCGACGAGCCGGTCGGCGAGCTGCTGGTGGCCTACGCGGCCGACCACGACCCGCGGCTGCGGGACCGGATCATCGTGGCCCACCTGGAGCTGGCCGACCGGCTGGCCCTGCGGTACCGCTACACCGGCACCAGCCTGGACGACCTGCGGCAAACGGCCCGGACCGGCCTGGTCGCCGCCGTGGACCGCTTCGAGCCGGAGCGGGGCACCTCCTTCGTGGCCTTCGCCATCGCGACCGTGGTCGGCGAGCTCAAGCGGTACCTGCGCGACACGGCTTGGCGGCTGCACGTGCCAAGGCCCGTCAAGGAGCACGTGGTCCGCACGCGCCGGGCCGTGGACGAGCTCCGTGAGCGCCTCGGCCGCGCTCCGACCGTCGCCGAGCTCGCACGGCACCTGGGCCTTTCCGAGGAGGAGGTGCTGACGGCCATGGAGGCCGAGCGGACCTGGTCCGCGCTCTCCCTGGACGCCCCGGCCGGCGGGTCCAGCGCCGCCGCGCTGGGCGAGCTGGTCCCCGCTGCGGCGCCAGGGCACGAGCTGGAGGACCTGATCCTGCTTCCCGAGCTGATCGCCGCGCTGCGCCGCCGAGCGGGAGGCGGTGGTGCTGTACTTCTTCACCGGGCTGACGCAGTACCAGATCGCCGACCGCATCGGCCACTCCCAGATGCACGTGTCGCGCCTGCTGCGACGGGCACTGACCAAGATGCGCCGCGAGCTGCTCAGCGGTCCCGACGCCGAGGACGAGTCCCTGGAAGAGGATCGGGCCAAGCCCGGCGGCAGGTGATGTCACTCGGCAAGGCACCGAGCATGCTGATTCCAGGAGCGCCGCGCGGGTATCAGCGTCGCTAGACGATGCGGTTCGGAAGGACCCTCAGAGCGCGGAGGCAGGCCATCGTCGCTTGGGAGCTGTTGGGCGCCGCCATGGCCGTGGCAGCGTTGCTGGTGGCGTGCTGGGCGTTCCACGGCGGCCGCTGGCGGCGCCTCCTCCGCGTGCCCGCGCCACGCGCCTGCGGGGCGTCCAGGTCCTACCGGTCCGCGGGCCGCCCACGGCCGCTCAGCCTCAGGCCATTGCCGCCGGAGCTGTGCGCCTACTACGCCGAAGCCTGCCGCGGCACCGAGGCGACGTTCTCGACCGCGCCGCACGCCGCCATCCACGAGTTCGACCGCCTGGCGGCCGAAGCCCTGCGGCAGTGTGGCTATCCCGTGGACACCTTCGAGCACGACGTGGCCAGGATCCTGTCGGCCGCGCCGCGGGTGGTGGAGGACTACCGGACCGCCCATGCGATCGCCCTGGCCAACGACAGCGGGATCGCCAGCGAGGCGGACCTGCGGTTGGCGATGTTCCACTACCACTCGCTGGTCGAGGCGCTGCTGGAGGGCGACGATCCGGGGCGGCTGAGCAGATCCCAACGCTAGGGACCCGAGGGCGGTCGGGTCCCGGGCACTGCGGTCCGCCGCGGCGGCAGGCGATTTTGCTGGTGCTGTTTCGGCGCCTCGTCATGGGTCATGTGGCCCGTGAAATGGAACCGGAGGGCCAGAAAGGGAGTGGTTGCAGTGGCTCTCTCCGAGCGCCAGACGCAAGACGGAGGATCGGTCAGCGGCGCGCCCGAGCCGGCGCGCGATGGCGTGCCGACGCGGGTCGTGCTCCAGCCGGTCGCGGCGCCCTCGATCCTGGGCCTGTACGGGTTCGCCGGCGCGACCTTCATCGTGGCGGCCAATCTGGCGGGCTGGTACGGCACCAAGGGTTCCCCGCAGTTCCTGTTCCCGTTCGCCATGTTCTTCGGAGGGCTGGCCCAGTTCCTGGCCGGCATGTGGGCCTACAAGGCGCGCGACGCCCTGGCCACGGCGATGCACGGGACCTGGGGTGCGTTCTGGCTTGGCTACGGCGTGCTGCAGTTGCTGTTTGCCATGCACGTGCTGACGGAACCCACCGGGGCCTTTCCGGAGCTGGGCTTCTGGTTCATCGCGCTCGCCGCGATCACCGCTGCTGGGGCGCTAGCCGCGCTGCTGGAGAACCTGGCGGTGTTCCTGGTCCTTGGAACCTTGACCGCAGGGTCGATCCTGGCGGCCATCGCCTTCATCGGCGACTACACGGGGATCGGGAAGGTGGCGGGTTGGGTCTTCGTCGTCTCTGCGGTCCTCGCCTGGTACACCGCCAGCGCCATGATGCTGGCGGCGACCGCCAAGCGGGTGATCTTCCCGCTCGGCAAGTACCAGCGGGACGCGAACATCCCCGGGCATGCGGTGACCAGGCCGATCCAGTACGAGTGGGCTGAGCCCGGCGTCAGGATGGGACAGTAAGTAGGCGAGGGGCCGGCGGCGCCGACGCGCCACCGGCCCGCGCTGTTCTGGTGGCTTTCGCCTTGTTTCCGGTCGCCCGCCCCCGTTCGGTGACGTTCCTGCCTTCGGCCGTTGGCAGCGTGGTTGCGCGTCAACTCAGGTGCGGCAATCGGGACGACGCCTCGCCGGCCACGGCTGTCCTGGCCGACCAGGGAGCGGAGGTGGGCCAGGCGGTGATGCGGTGGAGTCTCATGTTGTT
>DASQWY010000083.1:0-2961 GCA_035640005.1 Actinomycetes bacterium | reverse complement strand
GAAGTTCGAGTTCGTCCCGGCCGGCCCCGGCGACGAGCGCTTCGCGCCGGCCGTGGAGCAGGCCGACACGGTGGTGCTGTTCCCACTGGTCGACGCGAGCGACCGCAACGAGGAGGGGCGCAGGGCGCGGGTGCTGGAGGGCACCCGGCTCGCCTGCGAGGCGGCCGCGCGGGCCGGGACGCTGGTGCTGTGGTCCAGCGGGGTGGTGTACGGCGCCCACGCCGGCAACCCGGTGCCGCTGGACGAGAGCGCCCCGGTCCGCCCCAACCCGGAGTTCCCGGCCGCCGGCGTGCTGGCCGAGGCCGAGCGGGTGGTGCTGGACGCGCGCGGCGGCGGCCGCGGCGCGACCGTGCTGCGCGGCGCCGGCGTGTGGTCGCCGACCTGGGGCACGTTCCTGGCCAGGGGCCTGCTCGGCCCGGCGATGATCGGCGTGCGCGGCTACGACCCGCCGGTGCAGTGCCTGGCCCCGGCCGACGCGGTCACCGCCCTGGCCCTGGCCGCCGGCGGCCGGCTGGAGGGCGTCTACAACGTCGCCCCCGACGACTGGATCCCGGCGAGCCAGGCCGCGCAGGTGACCGGCCGGCGCCGCCTGGACCTGCCGCAGCGGCTGGTGGTGCCGACCGCCGACCGGCTCAGGGGCGCCGGGGTCGCGGCCGCCACCGCCGGCGAGTTGGAGTACCACATGCACCCGTGGGTGCTGTCGGCCGCGCGGCTGCGGGCGGCCGGCTGGGCGCCGACCCGGACGACCATCGAGGCGCTCGCCGAGGCGGCCGCCGAGCTGCCCGAGGGGGTGCGGCTCGGCCGGATGCAGGTGCGGCGCGGCGACCTGTGGCGCGGCGCCGCGGCCGGGCTCGCGCTGCTCGCCATGGTCGTGGTCGCCCGCCGCCAGGGCCGCCGCCCGCCACGCCCGGGCTGAGCCGTGGCGCGCGACCTCGCCATCGACCTGGGAACGGCGAACACGCTGGTCTACGTCCGGGGCAGGGGAGTCCGGCTCAACCAGCCGACGGTGATCGCCATCAACGAGCACACCGGCGACATCCTCACCATGGGCGACGAGGCCTACGCGATGATCGGCCGGACCCCGGGCAACATCGTGGCGGTCCGCCCGCTTCGCGGCGGGGCGATCTCCGACTTCGACACCACCTCCCGGCTGATCCGCATGCTGCTGCAGCGGGTCGGCACCCGCCGCTTCGGCCGCCCGCGGGTACTGGTCTGCGTCCCCTCGGCGATCACCCAGGTGGAGCGGCGGGCCGTGCGCGAGGCCACCCTGCAGGCCGGGGCGAGGGCGGCCTGGCTGCTGGAGGAGCCGATGGCCGCGGCCATCGGCGCCGGCCTGCCGGTGCACGAGCCGGCCGGCAGCCTGGTGGTGGACGTTGGCGGCGGCACCACCGAGGTCGCCTGCATCTCGCTCGGCGGCATCGTGGCCGCCAAGGCGATCCGCGTCGCCGGCTTCGACATGGACGCCGCCATCAGCCAGCACATCCGCCGCGAGTACGCGATCGTGATCGGCGAGCGGACCGCCGAAGACCTGAAGATCGCGGTCGGCTCCGCCTACCCGCAGCCGGGCGAGCAGAAGGCGGAGGTGAAGGGCAGGGAGCTGGCCACCGGCCTGCCCAAGACCGTGCCGGTGACCGCCGCCGAGATCCGCGAGGCGCTCGAGGAACCGGTCGGCCAGATCGTGCAGGCGGTGCTGGAGACCCTCGCCGACGCCCCGCCCGAGCTGGCCAACGACGTGCTCGACAAGGGGATCTTCCTGACCGGCGGGGGGAGCCTGCTGTGCGGCCTGGATGCCCGCATCGCCCGCGAGGCGCGCGTGGCGGTCCACCGGGTCGACGCGCCGCTGGAGTGCGTGGTGCTCGGCGCCGGCCGCATCATCGAGGACGTCGATGAGCTGGCGCCCCTGTTCGCCGAGCAGTCCGCACGAGGCTGACGCCTGGGTGCCACAATCTTGGCGGGTCGCGGGGGAAGGGAGGTCGGGTGCGGCAACGGATGGCCGCCGGCGCCGGCGCGGTGACGCTGGTCGCCGCCGTCTTCCTGCTGAACTTCTACCGCCTGCCGGTGGTCGCGCTGGTCCCCGGCCCGGCCGAGGACGTGCTCACCCGCATCCGCATCGACGGCGGCGCCAAGGTCTACGACTCCAGAGGCAGGCTCTACCTCACCTCGGTCGGCATCGACGACGACGTCCGCTTCTACGAGGGCCTGCTCGACCTGGCCAACCACGACGTGCAGCTGCGGCCGCGCGCCGAGCTGTACCCCCAGGGGGAGACACCCGAGCAGGTCGACCAGCAGAACGTGTTCGACATGCGCGCGTCCAAGACGGTCGCGACCGTGGTAGCCCTGCGCCAGCTCGGCTACCGGATCGAGCCGTCGGGGGTGGAGGTGACCGAGGTCCTGCACGGCACCCCGGCGGACGGCACCTTCCGGCCGGGCGACCGGGTGCTGCGGGTCGACCGGAACAAGGTCGGCAGCGTCGGCGCCGTGCAGACGGCGATCCGCCGCCACCGGGTCGGCGACCGGGTCGGCTTCCAGCTGCGGCGTGGCAAGGGCGTCAAGGAGGTCAGCGTCCGGGTCGGCGCCGACGAGGAAGGCAAGCCGCGCGTCGGGGTGCTGCTCACCGACCTGTTCGAGCACCTGCCGGTGCGGATCACCATCGACACCGAGAACATCGGCGGCCCCTCCGCCGGGCTGATGTTCACCCTGTCGATCATCGACAAGCTCAGCCCCGAGGACCTGACCGCCGGGCGCAGGATCGCCGGCACCGGCGAGATCACCGTGGACGGCGACGTCCTGCCGATTGGCGGGATCGCCGAGAAGCTGATCGGCGCCAGGCGCCAGGGCGCCACCGTGTTCCTGATCCCCAAGGACAACTGCAACGAGGTACGCGGCCACGTCCCGGCGGGGCTGCGGCTGGTGCGGGTCGCGAACGTCGATGACGCGCTCGCGTTCCTGCGCCAGCTCGGC
>DASQWY010000082.1:0-4005 GCA_035640005.1 Actinomycetes bacterium | reverse complement strand
GGCCGCTGCGGCGCGCCACCGCCGGCCGGCCGTCCAGCTCGACCGCGACCACCTGGTTGCGGACCCCGCCGGACAGCGGCCCGACCACGGCCGCCTCCGACGCCCAGGGACGCAGGTCAGCGGGCTGCAGGGAGGGCATGGCGACCATCTTGGACCGCCGGCGGCCGCGGGGCCACGTGGTAGCGTGGGCCCGGTCGGCGGGTGTTCGAGGAGGCGGAGTGGCGGAGCAGGTGTCGCCGCTGTGGGAGCCGTCGGCGCGGCGGGTCGAGCGGGCGCGGATGACGGCCTACCTGCGCTGGCTTGCCGGCGACCGGGGCCGGCGCTTCGACGGCTACGAGCAGCTGTGGCGCTGGTCGGTGGAGGACCTGGACGGGTTCTGGGCGTCGATCTGGGACTACTTCCAGGTCGGGGAGCGGCCGGCCGGCCCGGCGCTGGCGGAGCGGCGTATGCCGGGAGCCCGCTGGTTCCCGGGCGCGCGGCTCAACCACGCCGAGGTCGCCCTGCGCCGGCGCGACGACCACCCGGCGATCGTGCACGCCGGCGAGGGCAGGGCGCCGGCGGTGATCGGCTACGGCGAGCTGGCCGGCCGGGTGGCGGCGGCAGCGGCCGGGCTGCGGCGTCTGGGGGTCGGCAAGGGCGACCGGGTGGTCGCCTACCTGCCCAACGTGCCGGAGGCGGTGGTCGCCTTCCTGGCCACCGCCAGCGTCGGCGCGATCTGGTCGAGCTGCGCCCCGGAGTTCGGCGTGTCGAGCGTGATCGACCGCTTCGCCCAGATCGAACCCAAGGTGCTGGTGGCGGTCGGCGGCTACCGCTACAACGGCGCCTGGCACGACCGCGGCCAGGCGCTCGCCGAGATCCGCCGCCGCCTGCCGACCCTGCGGGCGACCGTCCTGGTCGGCGACGCGCCGGCCGGCGGGGGCGCGGGCATGGTCGCCTGGGACGAACTGCTGGCCGGGCTGGCCGCCGCCCCGGTCTTCGAGCCGGTCGACTTCGACCATCCCCTGTGGGTGCTCTACTCGTCGGGCACCACCGGGCTGCCCAAGGCGATCGTGCAGGGCCACGGCGGCATCGTGCTGGAGCACCTCAAGTCGCTCGCCCTGCACCTGGACCTGGGCGAGCACGACCGCTTCTTCTGGTTCACCACCACCGGCTGGATGATGTGGAACTTCCTGGTCGGAGGGCTGCTGCTGGGCGCGACCGTGCTGCTGTACGACGGCAGCCCCGCCCAGCCGGACATGGGCGCGCTGTGGCGCTTCGCCGCCGCCAGCGGCATGACCTACTTCGGGACCAGCGCGGCCTACGTGCTCGCCTGCATGAAGGCGCAGGTCGAGCCGGCGAGCATCGCCGACCTGTCCGCCGTCCGCTCGATCGGCTCGACTGGCTCGCCGCTGCCGCCAGAGGGCTTCGCCTGGCTGTACCGGCACGTCGCCCGGGACGTGCTGGTCGGCTCGGTCAGCGGCGGCACCGACGTGTGCACCGCCTTCGTCGAGTCGTGCCCGTTGCTGCCCGTCTACCCAGGGGAGATCCAGTGCCGCGCCCTGGGGGCCAAGGTGGAGGCGTTCGACGAGCGCGGCGATCCGGTCGTCGGCCAGGTCGGCGAGCTGGTCATCACCGAGCCGCTGCCGTCGATGCCGCTGCGCTTCTGGAACGACCCCGACGGCTCCCGCTACCGCGACAGCTACTTCGGGCTGTGGCCGGGCGTGTGGCGCCACGGCGACTGGGTGGAGATCACCCCGCGCGGCAGCTGCGTGATCAGCGGCCGCTCGGACTCCACCCTGAACCGCGGCGGGGTCCGCATGGGCACCGCCGAGTTCTACCGGGTGGTCGAGCAGCTCGAGGAGGTCGTCGACAGCCTGGTGGTGGACGCCAGCGAGCCGGGTGGCGACGGCCGCCTGCTGCTGTTCGTGGTGCTGCGCCCCGGCCTGGAGCTGGACGAGGACCTGGAGCGGCGCATCCGCGACAGCGTCCGGCGGGAGCTGTCCCCGCGCCACGTGCCCGACGAGATCCGCGCGATCGCCGAGGTCCCCCGCACCCTGTCCGGCAAGAAGCTGGAGGTCCCGGTCAAGCGGGTGCTGACCGGCACGCCGCTGGAGCGGGCGGTCAGCGAGGGCGCGCTCGCCAACCCCGCGGCGATCCGCGAGGTGGTCACCCTCGCCCGCCAGGCCGGCGAGCGGGCGCCGCGCTCCCGCGCCGGCGGCTGACTCCCCCTTTGCGGGGGCCCTCCTGCCTGTTCAGGCCGGGTCGCCCGCCAGGACCTCGGCCGCGTCGACCAGCCGGTAGGCGTAGCCCTGCTCGGCCAGGAAGCGCTGGCGGCGCTGGGCGAACTCGGTGTCGTTGGTGTCGCGGCTGACCACCGTGTAGAAGCGGGCCCGGCCGCCGTCCGCCTTGGGCCGCAGGATGCGGCCGAGCCGCTGCGCCTCCTCCTGGCGGCTGCCGAAGGTGCCCGACACCTGCACGGCGACGTTGGCCTCCGGCAGGTCCACTGAGAAGTTGGCTACCTTGGAGACCACCAGCCGGCGCAGCTCGCCGGCGCGGAAGGCGGCGAACAGCCGCTCGCGCTCGCGCACCGGGGTGTCGCCGGTGATCACCGGGGCGGCCAGCCGCTCGCCCAGGGTGGCGAGCTGGTCGAGGTACTGGCCGATGACCAGCACCCGGTCGTCGGCGTGGGCCTCGGCCAGGCGGGTCACCACCGGCAGCTTGGAGCGGGCGGTGGCCGCCCGCCGGTAGCGCTCCTCCGGCTCGGCCAGGGCGTAGTCCATGCGCTCGTCGTCGGTCAGGTCGACGCGGACCTCCACGCAGTCGGCGGCGGCCACCCAGCCCTGCGCCTCCAGGTCGCGCCAGGGCACGTCGTAGCGCTTGGGGCCGATCAGGCTGAACACGTCGCCCTCGCGCCCGTCCTCGCGGACCAGGGTGGCGGTCAGGCCGAGCCGGCGCCTGGCCTGGATCTCGGCGGTCATGCGGAACACCGGCGCCGGCAGCAGGTGGACCTCGTCGTAGACGATCAGGCCCCAGTCCTCGCGGCCGAGCAGGTCCAGGTGGGCGTGGCGGCCGCCGCGCCTGGTCGCCAGGATCTGGTAGGTGGCGATGGTGACCGGGGCGACGTCCTTGCGGGCGCCCGAGTACTCCCCGACCTGGGCGGCGGGCACGGTGGTGCGGGCCAGCAGCTCGTCGCGCCACTGGCGGGCGGCCACCGTGGAGGTGACCAGCACCAGCGTGCGCGCGCCCACCGCTGCCATGGCGCCGAGCCCGACCAGCGTCTTGCCCGCCCCGCAGGGCAGCACGATCACGCCCGAGCCGGCCGCCGCGAACGCGCTCACCGCCTGGCGCTGGTAGCGGCGCAGCGCGAACGGCTCGCCGGTGGCGGCGTGCCGGTCCAGCAGCCCGACCGCCAGGGGCGCGCCCTGGGCGTAGCCGGCGCGGTCGTCGGCGGGCCAGCCGAGCGCCAGCAGCGCCTGCTTCAGCCGGCCCCGCTCGGCCGCCGGGACCTCGAACCGGTCCGGGCCGAGGCGCCGGCCGAGCAGCGGGCCCGCCTGCCGGGAACGGGCCACCTCGGCCAGCACGGCCGGGTCGGTGGCGACCAGGGTCAGGCTGGCCCCGTCGCCGGGCTCCAGCGCCAGCCGCCCGTAGCGGCCCATGGTCTCGGCCAGGTCGGTGAGCAGGCCGGGCGGCACCGGGTAGCGGGAGTGCTCGACCAGGGCGCCGCTGACCTGCTCGGCGGTGAGGCCGGCGGCGCGCGCGTTCCACAGGGCCAGCGAGGTGAGCCGGTAGGTGTGGACGTGCTCGGGGCTCTTCTCCAGCTCCGCGAACGGGGCGATGGCGACGCGGGCGGCCTCCGCGTCGGCGTGGTCGACCTCCAGCAGCACGCTGCGGTCGCTCTGCACGATCAGCGCGCCGGCCATCAGCGGGCCCCGCGCAGCCGGGCGACCACCGCGGCCGGGTCGGCCGCGGCCGGCGGGCCGCCGTCGGCCGGAGCCTCGCGCGGGGCCGGGCGCTCCTCGCCGGTCG
>DASQWY010000081.1:0-4512 GCA_035640005.1 Actinomycetes bacterium | reverse complement strand
CTCGGCCATGGCGGCGCGCTGGGCGTCACGCAACCGGCGCAGCAGCTCGCGGCGCTGGGTGTCGACGATGGTGAGCGGGTCGGCCAGCCCGGCCGCCGCGGCCGCGATCAGCTTGAGATGGAACTCCGCCAGGTCGGGTCTTGGCCAGCTCACCTCGGCGATCCACTCGGCGACCCGCTGTTGGCCGTCGGGGGTGAGCGCGTACACCTTGCGATCCGACCGGTCGGTGCCATCGCCAGACCGCTCGACCGCTACCAGGCCGGCCCTTTCCAGCCGGGTCAGCGTGACGTAGACCTGCCCAGCGTTCAGCGCGTCACCCAGCGGGCCGAGCGCGTCGCGCAGCCGCGCGCGCAGCTGGTAGCCGTACGAGGGCTCCTTGGCCAGCATCGCCAGCACCACTTCCTGCTGCATTGGACCCTCCTCTAACCGTTAGCCACTATGTCTAACGGTTATCCCCGTCGCCGTCAAGCCCGCTCGGTACCAGTTGCAGGAGCCTCCGCCGGTACGGCTACGCCATCGGGCCGTAAAGGTCACGCGCGCGGGCGGCGACCTCCTCGGGCAGGGCGACCAGCAGCCCCTTGGCCTCCACCCCTACGCCGCCGCTGGGCAGGTGTAGCCGCGCCCAGGCGCGGACCCGCCGGCCGCGCGCGTCGACCAGGCCGGCGACCAGCGGCAGGGGCGCGTCGTAGGGAACCTGGGCGCGATAGCGCAGGTCCATCGTTGCCGTTGCCGCCCAGATGCCGGCAAGCAGGATCGCCGAATAACCCATGACCTCATCCAGCGCCGTCGCAGCCAGCCCGCCGTGTAGCACGCCGGGGTAGCTCTGGTACTCCGGGCGCGGGTGCAGGGTGGCGCGCACCTCGTCGCCCTCGCGGTGGATGTCGTCCAGGCGCAGCCCGATCGGGTTGTCGTCGCCGCAGGCGAAGCAGTAGCGGGCGCCGGCGGGCAGCACCTGGTCGCGGGTGGTGGGGCGGTCGTCGAGCTCTCCGGGCATGGATCCTCCGGGACGCCAGGGGGGTAAGGGTATTTGTGGCTGCCTACCGCCCAGGTAGGCTCTCGGGCGACGCGCACGAACGCAAGCGGCGCCGCCACGCCAAGGAGGATCCGTGCCATCTTCCGACCCCCTGCGCCGGCTCCCAAAGGCCGAGCTGCACCTGCACCTGGACGGGTCGCTGCGGCCCGCCACCGTCGAGCAGCTCGCGCGCGAGCTGGGCGTGGTCGCCGCCGACGCCCCGCCGGGCGCCGCCATGCGGCGGGTGCGGGCGGGCCGGCGGGCGGGGCTGGCGGCGGCGCTGGCCGGCTTCGACGTGCTGCTGCCGCTGCTGCAGTCCGCCGAGCACCTGGCCAGGGCGACCAGGGAGCTGGTGGAGGACCTGGCCGCCGACGGGGTGGTCTACGCCGAGCTGCGCCTGTGCCCGCGGCTGCACGGGCGGCGCGGGCTGTCGGCGGACCGGGTGCTGGCGGCCGTCGGCGAGGCGGCGG
The DNA here is from genome assembly GCA_035640005.1 of Actinomycetes bacterium. Taxonomy (GTDB): domain Bacteria; phylum Actinomycetota; class CALGFH01; order CALGFH01; family CALGFH01; genus DASQWY01. The sequence goes on along the minus strand of DASQWY010000081.1, from coordinate 3,030 downwards.
CCGCGGCGCAGGCGGCCACCGGCACGCGGGTGGCGCTGATCGCCTGCCTGATGGGCGGGGTCGAGCCGGCGTGGAACGCGGCGGTGGTGGACGCGGCGGTGCGGCGGATGGACGCCGGGGTGGTCGGGGTCGACCTGGCCGGGCCGGTGGACGGCCGCTCCCCCGCCTGGGTCGACGCGCACGCCCGGCTGTTCGCCCGCGCCCGCGCCGCCGGGCTGGCGGTGACCGTCCACGCCGGCGAGGCCGAGCCGCCCGCCGCCATCCGCGTCGCCCTGGACCGCTACCTGGCCGACCGGCTCGGCCACGCGACCAGCCTGGCCGAGGACCCGGAGCTGCTGGCCGAGGTCGCCGAGCGCGGCGTGATCGTGGAGGCGTGCCCCGGCTCGAACCTGTGGACGCGGACCCCCGCCGAGATGCCGACCCTGGCTGACCACCCGGTCGGGCGGCTGCTCCGCGCCGGCGTGCGGGTGTGCCTGAACACCGACGACCGCACCCTGTTCGGCAACGACCTGTCCTCGGAGCTGGCCGCGGTCGCCGACGCGCACGGCCTCACCGACCGGCAGCTGGCCGCGCTGGTGTCCAACGGCTTCGCCGGCGCCTTCCACCCCGGCCGCGCCGCCGCCGCGCTGGACCGGGCGGTCATGGAGCTGGAGGGGTCGTCGCCTTGACGGTGGTCGCGTTCGCCCCCGCCGACCCGGCCTTCCAGGCGGACCCCTGGCCGGTGTACCAGGCGCTGCGCGAGCGGGGCCGGGTGCTGTACGACGAGCCGAGCGACCACTGGCTGGTGCCCCACCACGCCGACGTGGCCGCGGTGCTGCGCGACCGCCGCTTCGGCCGCACCTACCTGCACGTCGCCAGCCACGCCGAGATGGGCCGCCCGGAGGAGCCCGACTGGCTCGCCCCGTTCTGGACGCTGATCCGCAACGGCATGCTGGACCGCGAGCCGCCCGACCACACGCGGCTGCGCCGGCTGGTCGCCAAGGCGTTCACCCCAAGGACGGTGGAGGCGCTGCGGCCCCGGGTCGAGGCGGTCGCCGCCGAGCTGGCCGAGCCGCTGTCGGTCACGGTCATCGCCGACCTGCTCGGCGTGCCCGCCGCCGACCGGCCGCTGCTGCGGCCATGGTCGGCGGGGATCTGCGGCATGTACGAGGTGAACCCGACCGAGCAGGCCGCCCGCGCCGCCGTCCGCGCCTGCGAGGAGTTCTCCGCCTACCTGCGCGCGCTGGCCGCCGAGCGGCGCCGGCGGCCGACCGGCGACCTGGTGACCGCCCTTACCCGGGTGCTCGACGAGGGCGACCGGCTGACCGAGGACGAGCTGGTCGGCACGTGCGTGCTGCTGCTCAATGCCGGCCACGAGGCGACCGTGAACGCCACCGGGATCGGCTGGCTGACGCTGCTGCGCCACCCCGACCAGCTCGCCCGGCTGCGTGCCGACCGGGGGCTGCTGCCGACGGCGGTGGAGGAGCTGCTGCGCTGGGACACGCCGCTGCCGATGTTCGAGCGCTGGGTGCTCCAGGACGTGGAGCTGGCCGGTGTGCGGGTGCCCAAGGGGGCGGAGCTCGGGCTGCTGTTCGCCTCGGCCAACCGGGATCCGGCCGCCTTCGCCGAGCCCGACCGGCTGGACCTCGGCCGCCACCCCAACCCGCACCTGACCTTCGGGGCCGGCACCCACTTCTGCCTCGGCGCCCCGCTCGGCCGGCTGGAGCTGCAGGCGACCTTCGCCGCGCTGCTGGACCGGCTGCCCGGGCTGGCACTGGCGGCGGAGCCGCGCTGGAAGCCGACCTACGTGCTGCGGGGCCTGCAGACGCTGCCGGTGAGCGCCTGATGGGGACCTCGATGTACGGGCCGGACGTCACCTTCCTGGGGGTGCCCCGCGCCGACCTGGACGACCCGGCGTCGCTGGAGGGCGCGGACGTGGTGATCGTCGGCGCGCCGTTCGACGGCGGCACCTCCCACCGGCCCGGCGCCCGCTTCGGGCCCGGCGCGATCCGCTCCACCGACTACCTCGGCCACGACGCCTCCCGGCCGCACCTGGCCCTGCGGGTCGACGCGCTCGCCGACCTGCGCGTGGTCGACGCCGGCGACGTGGTCATGCTGCCGGGCGAGATCGAATCGGCCCTGCAGCGGCTGGAGCGGGCGGTGGCCGCGGTGGCCGCCGCCGGCGCGGTCCCGGTGGTGCTCGGCGGCGACCACACCATCGCCCTGCCCGACGTCACCGGGGTGGCGCGCCACCACGGCTTCGGCCGGGTCGCGGTGGTCCACTTCGACGCCCACGCCGACACCGGCGACACCCAGTTCGGCTCGCTGCTGGGGCACGGCACGCCCATGCGCCGGCTGATCGAGTCGGGCGCCGCCCGCGGCGACCGCTTCCTCCAGCTCGGCCTGCGCGGCTACTGGCCGGGCCCGGAGGTGCTGGCCTGGATGGAGGCGCAGGGGATGCGCAGCTTCGAGATGGCCGAGGTGGTGCGGCGCGGCCTGGACGCGTGCCTGTCGGAGGCGTTCGCGATCGCCACCGACGACTGCGACGGGGTGTTCCTGTCGGTGGACGTCGACGTGGTCGACCCGGGCATGGCGCCGGGCACCGGCACCCCCGAGCCGGGCGGGCTGACCAGCCGGGAGCTGCTGGACGCGGTGCGCCGCTGTGCGCTGGAGCTGCCGGTGGTCGGCATGGACGTGGTCGAGCTGGCCCCCGCCTACGACGGGCCCGGGCAGGTGACCGCCTTCCTGGCCAACCGGGTGGTGCTGGAGGCGCTGTCGGGGATCGCCAAGCGCCGCGTCGAGCGCGGCTGAGCGCTACCGGCGGCGCAGGTCGCGCAGCGCCCGCTCGGCGGCCTGCACCGGGACCAGCTCGTCCAGCACCTCGCCGACCGCCTGGTTGCGGTGCTCGAAGTCCAGGCCGGCGGTGGCGTCGGGCAGCGCGCGGGCGCGGCGGCCGGCCGCCTGCAGTGCCGAGGCCGCGGCCGCCTGGGCGCCGGCCAGCTCGGGCAGCGCCCAGCCGGGCAGCTCGGCGGCGGCCGCCTCGATGCCGGC
>DASQWY010000080.1:0-10477 GCA_035640005.1 Actinomycetes bacterium | reverse complement strand
GACGTTCAGCAGCACGACCGGCCGGTCGTGGAGGCGGAGCTGCCGCAGGCTGACCATCTCGACCAGCTCCTCCAGGGTGCCGAAGCCGCCGGGCAGGGCCACGAACGCGTCGGCGCGGGCGTCCATCTCGGCCTTGCGCTCGCGCAGGGTGGTGGTGACCACCAGCTCGTCGGCCTGGCGGAAGGCGACCTCCCGTTCGACCAGTGAGCGGGGGATCACCCCGGTGACCGCGCCGCCGTGCCGCTGCACGGCCACGGCCAGCTCGCCCATCAGGCCGGCGCGGCCGCCCCCGTAGACCAGCCGGTGGCCCCGCCGCCCCAGCTCCGCGCCGAGTTCCCGCGCCATGCGGCGGTACCCCTCGGGCAACCCGTCGGCCGAGGCGCAGTAGACGCAGATGGCCCGCCGGGTGATCACGTCACGCGACGTACTTCTCGAACCCGTTCTGGTCGAACGGGCCGATGACGGCGAGGGCGCGCGGGCCCGTGCCGAGGACCTCCTTGGCGAGCTCGCGGACGTCGGCGTCGCTGACCGCGTCGACCCGGCGGACGACCTCGTCGAGGGAGAGGATCTCCCCGGCGGTCAGCTCGGACTTGCCCAGGCGGCTCATGCGGCCGGAGGTGTCCTCCATGCCGAGCACCAGCGAGCCCTTCAGGTGGCCCTTGCCGCGCTCCAGCTCCTGCTCGGTGAGGCCGTCGGCCACCACCCGGTCCAGCTCGTCGCGGACGATCGCCAGCACCTCGTGGATGCGCCTGGGGGCCGCGCCGGCGTAGACCGAGAACGAGCCGGTCTCGGAGTACTGCGCCGCGTAGGAGTAGATCGAGTAGACCAGGCCGCGCCGCTCGCGGACCTCCTGGAACAGCCGCGAGCTGACGCCGCCGCCGAAGGCGAGGTTCAGCACCCCGAGCGCGAAGCGGCGCGGGTCGGAGCGGGACAGGCCGCGGCCGCCGAGCACCACGTGCGCCTGCTCGGTCGGCTTGCGCTGGACCAGCACGCCGCCGCGGATGCGGGGGGCGCGCCGGTCCGGCCGGGGGCCGAGCGGCGGTCCCTCCTGGGTCTCGCCGAACGCCTTGGCGACCAGGTCGACGACCTCGTCGTGGTGCAGGTTGCCGGCGGCGGCCACCACCAGGTTGCCGGGCACGTAGTGGCGCCGCCAGTAGCGGGCGATGGCGTCGCGGCCCATGGCGGTGATCGAGTCGGCGGTGCCGAGCACCGGCCGGCCGAGCGGGTGGCCGCCGAGCAGGGCCTCGGCGAACAGGTCGTGCACGGCGTCGTCGGGCGCGTCGCTGTGCATGCCGATCTCCTCGAGGATGACCGTCCGCTCGGCCTCCACGTCGGCCTTGGCCAGCTTCGAGCAGCGCAGCATGTCGACCAGCACGTCGACCGCCAGGGGCAGGTCGCGGTCGAGCGTGCGGGCGTAGAAGCAGGTGTACTCCTTGGAGGTGAAGGCGTTGCTCTCGCCGCCGACCGCGTCCATCTCCTCGGCGATGTCGCGCGCCGAGCGCCGCTTGGTCCCCTTGAACAGCAGGTGCTCCAGGTAGTGGGAGGCGCCGGCCAGGCGCGGGGTCTCGTCGCGGGAGCCGACGCCGGCCCAGAAGCCGAGCGCGACCGAGCGCACGCCGGGCGTGCGCTCGGTCAGGATCCGCAGGCCCCCGGGGAGGTCGCTCCGCTGGTAGGCGCCGTCGGCGTCCACTGGGTCAGCCGCCTTCGCCGGCGCCGGCGCCGGCGTCCGCCTCGGCCGGCGCGGTGGCCGTCTCGTCCTCCTCGGCGAGCCGCAGCGAGATACGGTTCTGGCGGTCGATCTCGGTGACCTCCACCAGCAGCTTGTCGCCGACGTTGACGACGTCCTCGACCGCCCGCACCCGCTGCCCCTTGCGGCCGAGCTTGGAGATGTGCAGCAGCCCGTCCTTGCCGGGGGTGAGGGAGATGAACGCGCCGAAGGTGGTGGTCTTGACCACCGTGCCGAGGTAGCGCTCGCCGACCTGCGGCATCACCGGGTTCATCTGCTCGCGGATCATCTTCAGGGCGATGTCGAGCTGGTCGCCGGAGGTCGCGCCGATGTAGACGCGGCCGTCGTCCTCGATCGAGATGTCGGCGCCGGAGGCGGCCTGGATCTCGTTGATCCGCTTGCCCTTGGGGCCGATCAGCTCGCCGATCTTGGCGACCGGGATCTGCTCGACGTGGACCCGCGGGGCGAGCCGGTTGAGCTGCTCGCGCGGCCGCTCGATGGCGGCCTGGATCACGTCGAGCACCACCATGCGGGCGTCGCGCGCCTGGGTGAGGGCGGCGATCAGCACCTCGCTGGGGATGCCGGTCAGCTTGGTGTCCAGCTGCAGCGCGGTCACGAACTCGCGGGTGCCCGCCACCTTGAAGTCCATGTCGCCGAAGGCGTCCTCGGCGCCGAGGATGTCGGTGAGGGTCACGTACTCGCCGCCCTCGGAGACCAGGCCCATGGCGATGCCGCCGACCGGCGCCTTGATCGGCACGCCGGCGTCCATCAGCGACAGGGTGGAGGCGCACACCGACGCCATCGAGGTCGAGCCGTTGGAGGACAGGACCTCGCTGACCAGGCGCAGGGCGTAGGGGAACTCCTCCTTGTCGGGGATGACCGGCAGCAGCGCCCGCTCGGCCAGCGCCCCGTGGCCGATCTCCCGGCGCTTCGGGCCGCGCAGGAAGCCGACCTCGCCGGTGGAGTACGGCGGGAAGTTGTAGTGGTGCATGTACCGCTTGCGGTCCTCGGGGTCGAGGGTGTCGACGATCTGCTCCATGCGGACCATGCCGAGGGTGGTGATGTTCAGCACCTGGGTCTCGCCCCGCTGGAACAGGCCGGAGCCGTGGGCGCGGGGCAGGATGCCGACCTCGGCCTCCAGCGGCCGGATGTCGCGCGCGCCGCGGCCGTCGATGCGCCTGCCCTCCTTGACGACCCGCTGGCGGACCAGCTCCTTGGTGAGGCTGCGGAAGGCGGCGCTGGCCTCCTTCTCGCGGCCGGCGAACGCCTCGCCGAGCTGGTCGGCGGCGGCCTGGGCGGCCTGCGCCTTGAGCTCGTCCAGGCGGGCCTCCCGGTCGGCCTTGTCGGCCACGGCGATCGCCTCGCGCACCTGGCCCTCGACGCCGCCGCGGACCACGCCGGCGACGTCCTCGCCGTACTCGGGGAACAGCGGGAGCTCCCGCTGCGCCACCCCGGCCTGCCGCACCAGCTCAAGCTGCAGCTGGCAGGCGGCGGCGATGTGCGGCTTGGCCAGCTCGAGGGCGAGCCCGAGGGCCTCCTCGGTCGGCTTGGGCGCGCCGGTCTCCTCCATCAGCCGGACGGCGTGCTCGGTGGCCTCGGCCTCGACCATCAGGATGTCGACGCCGCCGGACTCGTTCTGGCGGCCGGCCACCACCATGTCGAAGGTGCACTCCTCCAGCTCGGAGTAGGTCGGGTTGACGATCCAGTCGCCGCCGCGGCGGCCGAGCCGGACCGCGCCGACCGCCCCCGAGAACGGGATGCCGGCCAGCTGCACGGCGGCGGAGGCGCCGTTGATCGCCAGCACGTCGGGCAGGTTCTCCATGTCGGCCGACAGGATGGTGGCGATGACGTGGACCTCGTTGCGCAGGCCCTTGGGGAACGACGGCCGCAGCGGCCGGTCGACCAGCCTGGCGGTGAGGATGGCGGTCTCCGACGGCCGCCCCTCGCGACGGAAGAAGCCGCCGGGGATCTTCCCGGCGGCGTACATCCGCTCCTCCACGTCGACGGTGAGCGGGAAGAAGTCGAGCTGCTCCTTGGGGTTCTTGCCCGCGGTCGCGGTGACCAGCAGCTGGGTCTCGCCGAGGCCGATGACGACCGCCCCGCCGGCCTGCTTGGCCAGCTTGCCGGTCTCCATGAACAGGTCCCGGCCGCCGACGGCGCCCTGGACGCGATGTACTGCCATGTATGGTTCTCCTTTGGTCGAAAGACCGGCTCGCGGCGTCGACCTCTGGAGATCCTTGGTGGGTGCCAGTTCTCAGTCGAAAGGCCTGGAGGGCTGCTCCAGGGCTCACCACTGACAACTGACACGGCCGTCGCCGTCGAGCCCGGTGATGAATCGTTCAACGCGCCAGGGGCGTCACCTCATTCCCGCGGCCGGCCACCTGGTCCCCGGTCAGCGGCGGAGGCCCAGCCGCTCGATGAGCGCGCGGTAGCGGGCCACGTCGGTGGTCTGCAGGTAGCGCAGCAGGCGGCGGCGGCGGCCGACCATCTGCAGCAGGCCACGGCGGGAGTGGTGGTCGTGCCGGTGCACCTTCAGGTGCTCGGTGAGCTGGTTGATGCGGGTGGTGAGCAGGGCCACCTGGACCTCGGGGGAACCGGTGTCGCCGTCCTTGGTGGCGTACTCGGAGATGATCCTCGCCTTATCGTCCTTGACCAGCATGACTTCGATGCTCCTTCGGCGTCTGCGGAAGCTGTCCGGGGGCAGCGAGGCCAGCTCGTGGCCGTCGCCGTCCCGCGTCCCGGACGGCAGCTGGGCGTAGGGCCCAGCCGCCCAGCTCAGGGTAGCATGCGGCTATCGCTCGCCGCCGGAAGCTCGCCGGGGGCGGCCAGCAGGTGGCGGGCGCGGCGCACGTCCTCCCCCATCTTGGCGATCAGCTCCTCGACGCTGGCGAAGGCGGCGTTGTCGCTGACGCGGTGCTCGAAGGAGACCGCCACCCTGCGCCCGTAGAGGTCGCCGTCGAAGTCGAGCACGTGGCTCTCGACCCGCGGCTCGCCGCCGAACTGCGGGTTCACCCCCACGCTGGTCACCGCCGCCAGCGGCGTCCCGCCCGCCGGCCGCAGGTGGCCGGCGTACACCCCGGGCGCCGGCAGGACCAGGCGCCGCGGCACGGCCAGGTTGGCGGTGGGCATGCCCAGCAGGGGGCCGCCGCGGCGGTCGCCCGGGACCACGTGCCCGGGCACGGCGTAGGGCCTGCCGAGCAGGCCGGCCGCCCCGGCGGCGTCGCCGGCGGCCAGGGCGGCGCGGACGCGGGTGGAGGAGACGGGCTCGCCGCCGTCGGCGTGCAGCTGGAGGCCGACCACCTCGACGCCGCGCGGCCCGGCCAGCCGGGCCAGCAGCTCCAGGTCGCCGGCGGCCTTGTGGCCGAAGCGGAAGTTGGCGCCGACCACGATCGCCCTGGCGCCCATCGCGTCCAGCAGCACCTCGCCGGCGAACCGCTCGGCCGGCACCTGCGACAGCGCCTGGGTGAACGGCAGCACCAGCACGTGGTCCATGCCGGCACCCTGCAGCAGGGCGACCCGCTGCTGCAGGGTGGTGAGCAGCTTGGGGTGGCTGCCCGGCCGCAGCACCCGCATCGGGTGGCGGTCGAAGGTGACCGCGCAGGCCGGCACGCCGCGGGCGGCCGCGGCGGCGGCCACCCGGGCGAGCAGCGCCTGGTGGCCGCGGTGGACGCCGTCGAACACGCCGACGGTGACCGCGGTCGGGCCGAGGTCGGCCGGGATCCCACCCAACCCCAGGAAGCAGGTCACCCGAGCACCACCCGCGGCCTGGCGCGACCGTCGCCGTCCTGGACGACGGCGACCAGCCGGCCGTCGGGCGCCACCGCGGCGACCGGTTCGGGGCGGCCGCTGGGGGTGAGGCTCTGGCCGTTGGCGAGCGCCGCCGCCTCGGCGGTGCTGAGCGACCGCACCGCCATCGACAGGGCGGCCGCCGGGGCCAGCAGCGGCAGCCGGCCGCCCGCGGCGGCCAGCGCCTCCAGCTCGGCCAGCGGGTGGGCGTCGCCCTCGCCGAAGCGGCCCACCGCCACCCGCCGCAGGCTGTTCAGGTGGGCGAGGGCGCCGACGGCGCGGCCCAGGTCGGCGGCCAGTGCCCGCACGTAGGTGCCGCCCGAGCAGGTCACCTCCAGGGTGGCCAGCGGCCGCTCGCCCGGCTCGAAGGCCAGCAGCCGCAGCGCGTGGATGGTGACCGGCCGGGGCTCGCGCGCGATCTGCTCGCCGCGGCGGGCCTTGGCGTACAGCCGCTCCCCGCCGACCTTCACCGCCGACACCATCGGCGGCACTTGCAGCTGCGGGCCGACGAAGCCGGGCAGGGCGGCGCGCACCGCCTCCTCGGCGAGCCCACCGGCGGTGGCGGTGGCGGTCACCGTGCCGGCGGCGTCGAGGGTGTCGGTCTCCGCCCCGAACGCCACCACCGCCAGGTAGCGCTTGGGCTCCATCGGCAGGAACGGCAACAGGCGGGTGGCCCGGCCGAGGGCGAGCACCAGCACGCCGGTGGCGGGCGGGTCGAGGGTGCCGCCGTGGCCGACGCGCCGCTGCCCGGCCAGCCGGCGCACCCGGGCGACCACGTCGTGGGAGGTCATGCCGGCCGGCTTGTCGCAGACCAGGACGCCGTCCACCGCGGCCAGCTGCCCTACCCGGCCGGGCCGCCGGCGCGGGCGGCCCGGAAGCCGTTCGCGCTGAGCAGGTCGACCAGGGCGGCGACCGTCTGCTCCACGCCCGTGCCGGAGGTGAAGCCGGCCGCGTACTTGTGCCCGCCTCCGCCCATGCGGGTGGCCAGCCGGCCCACGTCGGTGCCGCCCTTGGAGCGCAGCGAGACCTTGAACCCGCCTTCGGGCTGCTCCTTGAGCACCGCGGCCACGTCGCTGGCGCCGTCGGTGCGCACCAGGTCGATCAGGCCCTCAGTCTCCTCCATGTCGACCCCGTGGGCGCGCAGGTCGCCGAGGCTCACCGAGGTCCACACCAGCGACGCCTCCGGCACCTGGGCGATGCGGCCCAGCGCGTCGGCGACCAGCCGCAGGTAGCCGATGTGGTTGGTCTCGAACACCTCCTTGGCGACCTCGTACTGCCGCACGCCGGCGGCCAGCAGCTCGGCGGCGAGCAGGTGGGTGGCGGGGGTGGTCGCCTGGTACTGGAAACGGCCGGTGTCGGTGACCAGCGCGGTGTACAGGCAGGTGGCGATCGCCTGGTCGAGGGGCAGGTGCAGACGGCGCAGCAGCTCGCGGCAGAGCACGGCGCTGGCCGGGGCGGCCGCGTCGATCAGGTTGACGTCGCCGAAGCAGGTGTTGGAGGCGTGGTGGTCGACCACGATGGTGGTGCCGGCGCCGTGGAAGGCGTCCGCCAGGCTGCCGAGCCGGTCCAGCGAGCCGGTGTCGAAGCAGACGAACAGGTCGGCGTCGCGCGGCACCCGCCCGGGCGGGGTGAGCCCGTCGACCCCGGGCAGGAACCGGTACTGCGGCGCCACCGTGAACGGCTCCGAGAAGCTCGCCTCGACCACCCGATCCTCCGGGGCACCCGTGCCGGGTTCCCCGGACCCCTCCAGGTGCCCCGCCTTGGCCAGCGCCCGCTGCAGGGCGAGGGCCGAGCCGAGCGCGTCCCCGTCGGGGTTGACGTGGCAGGCGATCACCGCCCGGCCGGCGCCGGCGATCGCCGCCGTGGCCGCCTGCCAGTCCCGCTCGGAGATGCTCATGCCTGTGGCCCTTCCTGGTGTTCGGCCTCCCGTCCCCCCTGGTCGCCGATCTCAGCGAGCAGCCGGTCGATCCGTTCGGCCCGGCCGGGAACGTCGTCGCTGACGAATTCTAGCGTCGGGACCTGACGCAGCCGAACCTCGCGGGCCAGGTGGGCGCGGCCGCGCCCGGCCGACTCGGCCAGCCAGGCGGCGGCCGCCTCCTGGTCGGCGTGGTCGCCGAGCACGGTGAAGTAGACCGTGGCGTGGCGCAGGTCGGGGGTGACCCGCACGTCGGTGACGGTGACCAGCGGCTCGGGCCGGTCGCGCTGCTCGGCCTCCAGCCACTCCCCCAGCAGCCGGCGGATCAGCTCGGCCAGGCGGCGTGCGCGCGGGTAGCTCGGCTTCGCCATGGGTTCATCAGTCCTCGGGTCCGTACATGGTGACGTCGCTGGCGAGCAGCTCGACGCCGGGGGTTCGCTCCACCTCGCGCTCGGCGGCGACCAGCACCCTGCGCGCGTGGAAGCCCTCGCCGGCCACGGTCGCCACCGCCAGGGTGGTCCGCTGCCGCAGGTCCTGGTGGTCGACCTCGGCCACGGCGCAGTTGAGCTTGCGGAGCGCGGCGGCCAGGCCCTTGACCACCGAGCGCTTGTCCTTCAGCGAGGTGGCCTCCGGCAGCCGGAGGTCGATGCGGAGCAGCGCGAGGAACATGGGAGCGGGAGGCGCCGCGGCCCCGGCACGGGGCCGCGGCACGGTCAGCGTGGGATCTCGACCATCTCGTAGGCTTCGATCTGGTCGCCCTCCTTGACGTCCTGGAAGTTCTCCAGGCCGATGCCGCACTCGAAGCCGGCGGCCACGGTGCGGGCGTCGTCCTTGAAGCGGCGCAGCGAGCCGATGCGGCCGTCGTAGACGACCACGCCGTCGCGGACCAGCCGGGCCCTGGCCCCGCGGGCGATCTCGCCGGCGGTGACGTAGGAGCCGGCCACGACCCCGACCCGGGGCACCCGGAACAGGGTCCTGACCTCGGCGGTGCCGAGCGGACGCTCCTCGTACTCGGGGGCGAGCATGCCCTTGAGGGCCTTCTCGATGTCCTCGACCACCTGGTAGATGACCGAGTACAGGCGGATGTCGACGCCCTCGCGGTCGGCCAGCTCGCGGGCGGCCGCGGTGGGCCGCACCGCGAAGCCGATGATGATCGCGCCGGCCGTCGCCGCCAGGGTCACGTCGCCCTCGTTGATGCCGCCGGCGGCCTTGTGCAGCACGCGCAGGCGCACCTCGGGCACCTCGAGCTTGCCGAGGGCGTCGTCGATCGCCTCCACCGAACCCATCACGTCCGCCTTGATGATCAGCGGCAGCTCCTGCAGCTGGCCTTCGCGGATGCGGGCGAACAGGTCCTCCAGGCGCGGCGCGCGGCTGGAGGCGATCTCGGCCTGGCGGTGGCGTGCCTCGCGGGTCTGGGCGATCGAGCGGGCGACCCGCTCGTCGGACACCGCGCGGACCTCGTCGCCGGCGCTCGGCGGCACCGACAGGCCGACCACCTGGACCGGCTGGGCGGGGACGGCGGCGGTGACCTCCTTGCCGTTCTCGTCGAACATGGCCCGGACCCGCCCGTGGGCGGTGCCGGCGACCACCGCGTCGCCCACGTGCAGCGTGCCTCGGCGGACCAGGATGGTCGCCACCGGCCCGCGGCCCTTGTCCAGGTGGGCCTCGATGATCGAGCCCTGGGCGCGCCGGTTGGGGTTGGCCTTGAGGTTCAGCTCCACGTCGGCGACCAGCAGGATGGTCTCGATCAGCGTGTCGAGGTTCTGCTGGGTCTTGGCGGAGACGTCGACGAACTGGGTCTTGCCGCCGTACTCCTCGGCGACCAGGTCGTACTCGGTGAGCTGCTGGCGCACCCGCGCCGGGTTGGCCTCCGGCTTGTCGATCTTGTTGACCGCCACCACGATCGGCACGCCGGCCGCCTTGGCGTGGTTGATGGCCTCGATCGTCTGCGGCATGACGCCGTCGTCGGCGGCGACCACCAGCACCGCGACGTCGGTGACGGCGGCGCCGCGGGCGCGCATGGCGGTGAACGCCTCGTGGCCCGGGGTGTCGATGAAGGTGACCAGGCGGCTGTCGTCGCCCGCCCTGACCTGGTAGGCGCCGATGTGCTGGGTGATGCCGCCGGCCTCGCGGGCGACCACGTCGGTGTGGCGGATGGCGTCCAGCAGCTTGGTCTTGCCGTGGTCGACGTGGCCCATGACGGTGACCACCGGGGGCCGTGGCACCAGGTCCTCGTCGCGGTCGGGCTGGTTGTCCTCCCAGCCCTGGATCTCCTGCAGGACGTCGGCCTCGCTGGGGTCGACCACCTCGATGCGGGCGCCGATCTCCTCGCCGAGCAGGCCGATGGCCGCGTCGGACATCGACTGGGTGGCGGTGAGCATCTCGCCCATCTGCATGAGCAGGCGGATCAGGTCACCGGCGGGCCGGCCGATCCGGTCGGCGAACTCCTGCACGGTGACGCCGCGCGGGACCCGGATCACGCCCTCGACGGAGATGTCGGGGTTGGTCTCCAGGGTCGGCGCGCCCATGGCCTCGAACTCCTCGCGCCGCCGGCGACGGGAACGGCCGCCCGCGCGGCGGGCGCCGCTGCGGGCGCCGCCGAAGTTGCGGCCACCGCCGCGGCCGCCACCCGGGCCGCCGGGGCGGCCGCCGAACCCAGGCCGGCCGGCCCCGCCACCCGGGCCGCCGCCGGGGCCGCCGGGACGGCCGCCGAACCCAGGCCGGCCAGCCCCACCGCCGCCTCCCGGGCCTCCCGGACGACCGCCGGTGCGGCCGCCGGGCGCGGGGCGGCCCTGGCCGGGCTGGCCTGGCCGCATGCCGGGCTGGCCACCGGTCGGCCGCGGGCCCATCCCGGGGCGACCGGGCGTGCCCGGCTGCCCGGGCCGCGCCCCCGGCGGCAGCGGACGACCGCCAGGACCCACCGGCCGCGCGCCGGGCGGCAGGGGCCGCGCCCCCGGCGGCAGCGGACGACCGCCAGGACCCACCGGCCGCGCGCCGGGCGGCAACGGCCGCGCCCCCGGCGGCAACGGACGCCCACCAGGACCCACCGG
>DASQWY010000079.1:0-4626 GCA_035640005.1 Actinomycetes bacterium | reverse complement strand
AGACGGCAGCGGCAGGCAAGCCGGATGCGGCGTGACGCGCTGGGCCAGCTGGCGCGGTCACCGGAAGGGTGCCGGAGAGGAGTGCAACAGCCAGGGCTCGTCGTACCGGAGTGGCTGGTACAGCTACGTCGACAAGGACCTGCGGACCCTGCTCGGCCAGCCGGTGGCAGGGGCGTTCAAGACGCGCTTCTGCGGGGCCGGCGACCTGGCCGCGTGCCGCAGCTCGCTGTGGCAGGCGCTGCGGGACGCCGGAGACGCGCTCGCCGCGGCCCAGGGCACCAACGACCCGACCCAGTGGCGATCGGACGCGACCGCAGAGCGGATCTGGTTCCTGCCAAGCTTCCCGGTCACGCAGCGCTGGACCAACCGACCGACGTTCCAGCAGGCGATCTCCTACAGCGGGTACCGCTAGTCCAGCTCTGGCGGTTGTTGAAGCGCCAAGGATTTCGCCGTTCGGCAGCAAGGAGGGCCGGTGGCTGCGTATCACTTTGTCAGCAGATGGCGGATCCAGGCGCCCATCGAGCGGGTGTGGGAGGAGATCTTCCATGCCGAGCGTTGGCCGAGCTGGTGGAAGTACGTGGACCGTGTGGACGAGCTCGAGCCGGGTGCCGCCGACGGGGTCGGCAGGCGCCAGCACCTGCTGTTCAAGACCCGGCTCCCGTACAAGGTCGCCTTCGACGTTCGCGCGACGCGCGTGCGGCCGCCTTCGGCGCTGGAGGCCGAGGCCACCGGCGAGCTGGAGGGCACGGGTCGCTGGACGCTCGTCCCGGACGACGGCGGGACGCTGGTGCGCTACGACTGGGACGTGCGAACCACCAGGTGGTGGATGAACCTGCTGGCGCCGATTGCTCGTCCCGCGTTCCGGTGGAACCATGACCAGCTCATGCGTGAGGGGGGCGAGAGCTTGGCGCGCCGGCTCGGGGCGGCGTTGGAGCTGCCGGACGAGCCGACCCGACGGCATCGGCCAGCGGGATCCGTCGGCTGGGCCGCGCTGGCGGCCGTGGTTGTGGCATTGCTTATGCTGGCACGGCGACGGCGACCCTCACGTCGACACATCTGAAATGATCTCGGCGTCGCCGCGGCAACAACACCGCCAGCAACCCCCAGGCTCGGCGCGAACAGCTACCCCTGGACCTTGTGCGTGCCAGCAAGTCGGCCGTGGGTGCTGAGCCGGGGAGTTGGCAGAGCAAGCCGAGATTTCGCTCCACCTTCGCTCCGCCCGACGCCAGGCCGCGCGGGACGGGACGGTACGGACGGGACGCCGGGTGACCCGCAGGACTGTCGGCTGGCCGTTTGTGCACGTCACGGCTGATGGGCGGGGCCGGGTGGGGATGGGAGGGGACCTGCGGGGAGCCGAGTTTGCGACCTGTAAAATCGCTCGCATCGCCCACACAGGTGGATCCGCCCTGCCATGCTGTTCCTGCCCCACTTCCACCAACGCGCCGCTGTCGCGCAGGGCCGCTCCCGGCTGGTCCGGCTGATCGTCGAGGACGGCTGTCCGGTTGAAGGGCACCAGATCGAGAATCTGGTGCTTCATCCAGCCTCAAGGCCGTGGAGTTGCGGCCATGGCGGCCAGGTTCAGCGCCACCCGCCGGACCCACGCCTCCGGGCGGTCGTAGGCGCGCGCACCTGCGCCCAGCGGGCAAAGGCGCGGGCATACGCCTCCTGGAGGAGGTTCTCGGCCTCGGCCAGATCGCCGGTGACGGCGAACAGCTGCCCGAGCAGCCGCTGGTAAGAGGCGGTGTAGAAGGCGGCGAAGCTGTCATCGCCCATGGGCGTCATCTCGGCCTGGGTGGTCCGGTCCCACCACTAACATGCCGCCCGGGCCGATCCGATTCCATCGCCGGACGGGCGATCATGCCGCTGCGCGGTCAGGCGGACGCCGACAGGGCTTCAGGCCTCGAACCGTTGCCTCATTGGGGGACTATCCCGGTCGCGGCTCGCGGGTCGGGCCGTGGCTTCTCGGTGATCGTCAGGGGACGGCCTCGTTGCCGCGCCGCGCGACGGCCAGTTTTAGTTCTGCCGCCCCTGACGCGCCGAGGCCCGGTGACCGGCGTTAGGGACATGCCCGACCGAGGGCCGAACAATGAGACACCGGCAGCGGGCCTCGACACCGTGGAGTCAACTACCGGCTCCCCAAGGAGGCCAGCGTGAGGTTTGTTGCTCCTGCCGGAACTCGACCCCTGGCCTGGAGATGTCCCGGTACGGGCAGGCCACCTGCTGCCGGGTCTGCCGGCCGACCAGGACCTCCAGCTTGGAGAACCCGAAGATGAACGCGTCGTTCTGGCCGACCAGGGGGGACGCGCACCTCGTCGGCCAGAACGACTCGGACAGCCGCGTGGCCAGCTCTAGCCCCCCGAACCCGGCGCCCAGGATCAGCACGTGTCGCATGACGCCAGCAGCATGTCGCGGAACAGGCGCAGGCACCCGCCGCCAAGGACGGGTGCCTGCCACCCCGCTCCTCGCCGCGTCGCTTCGCGGCCGACGACAGGAGACCAGGTCTACTTGCCGAGTTGCCCGCGGGCCGCCCCCGCCGGGAACACGGTGCTGTGCACGTTCACGTAGTAGCTGGCTGGGTCGTGCCTGATGGCCTTGAGCAGCTCCTCGCTCACCCCCGCGACGCAGCCGCTGGCG
Source organism: Actinomycetes bacterium (assembly GCA_035640005.1). GTDB lineage: Bacteria > Actinomycetota > CALGFH01 > CALGFH01 > CALGFH01 > DASQWY01. The sequence continues at coordinate 1,992 of DASQWY010000079.1, read as the reverse complement.
CTGCCGGTGCCCGCCAGGGCGACGTTGGTGAACAGCGGCACCACGATCGGCCCGGCGACCCCGACGGGTGCGGCATGGACGTGCGCCGCAACGACCGTGCCGTCGACCCCCGCCCAGCTCAGCTCGAAGCAGACCTGACCCTGGCCCTGGTTGAGGGTGAGGGATGCGCTGCCGGTCGCGTCCGGATCACCCGGTCCCGGAACCTCCGCCGCCCCGCTGAGCACGGTCGAGAACGGACGGCCCTGGCCGTAGGCGGGAGCGCCCACGGCGAGCATGCCCACCATGCTGACGACGGCAACCAGCAACAGCATGCGAAGCCGCATCGTGACCTCCTTCCAACAGGTCCTCATATGGATTGACCCGTTTGAGCTCGGACCGGGCTCGCCGGCGCAGGGGCACGACTAGCACGGCGGCGTCTGACTCACCTCCTCAAGCCCTCGGTTGTGGAGTCGCTCAGGGTGTGAAGTGACCGCCGAAGATGTCGGAGTTGCCGAAGGTGGCTGGGCAGACGGAGTTGGGGGCGGGCTTGGCGATGGGGCTACCGTCGGCCAGCGACTGGCGGTAGGCGTCTACCGCCGGGCAGTCGGCGGCGTCGCGCACGTCGACGTAGGTCGCCACGGCGAAGCCGCCCGCGGCGGCGGTGGTGTTGTAGTCGCCGAGGAACTCCCCGTTCAGGGCGTTGGCGCTGGAGGCTCGGGCGTCACCGGTAGGGCCGCGGAGGGCGTCCGCCCAGCCGGTCGGCGTGCCGCCAGCCCCGACCGTGGCGTGCCGGACCACGCCCTGCACGCGCCGCGGCGTGCTGGTGGTGGTCTGCCATGGCTGCAGGAAGCCGTTGTAGCCGACCCACACGTCGTGGCCGGTCGGGGAAATCGCGATGGCTGGGTAGTCCGGCCGGTCGCCTGCTGCGGCGGCGTCCCTGGTGAAGTTGAAGCTGGTGCCGCCGTCGGTGGAGGAGGCCACTACCAGCTGCTCGTTGGGACCGGGGCTGGTGGTGGTGTGCGTCGGCCCGTCGGTCCAGGTCACCACGACCTCGTCGCTGGCGCCGGCCCCGGTGGGCGCGCCGTTGGCGACGTCGGCGGTGGGGAAGGTGCCGTCGCGGTTGCCGGCCACCCCGTCGAAGACCAGGTCGCCGCTCACCGGGTCGCGCAGGCCGCTCGGGGTGTACAGCGAAATCGGCCGGGGGCGCTCAAAGGTGGCACCGCCGTCAAACGAGCGGGCCATGAAGATCGCATTCTGGGAGTGGATCCCGCCCTGCCAGAACACGTACAGCCCACCCCCGCTGTCGGTCCGCAGCCAGCAGTCCTGCCGGCCGTTGCCGGTGAGGTTGTTGGCGGCCTGGGTCAGCTGCCGCGAGGTCCAGGTGTCACCGCCGTCGGTGGAACGTGCCACCTCGATGGCGACCGGGAGGGCGTTGGGGCTCTTCTCCTGGCTACGGAAGGCCGCCACGCAGACGTAGGTGTTGCCGAAGAAGGGGCTGGAGGCCGCGTTGTCGGCCCAGACCTGCTCGTGGTCGGAGAACAGCGCCGAGTTCTGCTTGGAGGCGATCACCGGGGCCAGCCAGGCGTCGGCGTTGCCGGCCGCGGCGGCCTGGGGGTTGTCGGTACGGGAGACGGCGATGGCCTCAAACCCCTTGAAGGCCTGCTCGGAGTGGGCGGCGCTGAAGTTGGCGGTCAGGTTGGCGTAGTACAGGCGCGACCCGTTGGCCCAGGAGAACCTGCCCGGAGCGGGGTCGCCCGGCTTCCCAAGCCGTGGCCCGAACGACAGCGACGGGTCGCCATCCGAGATGAGCCCGCTCTCGAAGTACTTCGGGAGGGTGCCGATGGGGCCGACCCTGGGCACGCACGCCGCCGGCCCCAGGCAGTGCCGGGCGGACCAGCCGGTGTAGGTCGGCTGGGTCCAGGTGTGACCGCCGTCGAAGGAGAAGTACACCCCTGAAGTCCCAACCCCCGCGGTGAACGGGCAGCTGGTCGGGTCGCCGGCGTTGCAGGCCTC
>DASQWY010000078.1:0-8216 GCA_035640005.1 Actinomycetes bacterium | reverse complement strand
AATCCTGCCACGGGGCCGGCGGATGCAACCATCCCGCTCAAGCCATCGCCGCCAGGGGCCGACCGCATTCCTGGGAACCGCTGGCCGCGCACGCTCGAAGGAGGCGACGGGGGTGACCGATTTGCGAGCCTGGCTCGAGGTACTGGTGGCCAGGCAGGGCTCGGACCTCCACCTCAAGGTCGGCTCGCCGCCGCAGGTCAGGGTGGACGGGCGGCTGCACCGTCTCGACGATCCGGTGATCTCCTCGGAGATGGCCGAGGACCTGCTGCGCGACACCATCCGCCCCGACCTGTACGAGGAGTTCCAGCGGCGCAATGAGGCCGACTTCGGCTACTCGGTGCCGGGGGTCGGTCGCTTCCGCGTCAACGCCTTCCGCCAGCGCGGCTCGGTCGGCATGGTGCTGCGGCGGGTGCAGGTGGGGGCGATCGCGATCGAGGAGCTCGGCCTGCCGCCGGTGATCGCCCGCCTGGCCGAGGAGCCGCGCGGCCTGGTGCTGGTCACCGGGCCGACCGGCAGCGGCAAGACCACCACCCTCGCGGCCATGATCGACCACGTCAACACCAGCAGGTCGGCGCACATCCTGACGATCGAGGACCCGATTGAGGTGCTCCATGCCGACAAACAGTGCATCGTGAACCAGCGCGAGGTGCGGGTCGACACCGACGATTTCGCCACCGCCATGCGCGCGGCGATGCGCCAGGACCCCGACGTGATCCTGCTCGGCGAGATCCGCGACGCCGAGACGCTCAAGGCCGCCCTGTCAGCCGCCGAGACCGGCCACCTGGTGCTGAGCACCCTGCACACCAGCGACGCGCCCGAGACGGTCAACCGCTGCATCGACCTGTTCCCGCCCTACCAGCAGCGGCAGGTGCGGCTGTCGCTGGCCGGCGCGCTGCGCGGCATCGTCGCCCAGCGGCTCGTCCCCCGCGCCGACGAGGAGGGGCGCATCGCCGTGCTCGAGGTGATGGTCAACACCGGCAGGGTCGGCGAGGCGGTGGCGGATCCGGACCGGACCGGCGAGCTGGCCGAGATCATCGCCCAGGGCGCCTACTACGGCATGCAGACCTTCGACCAGCACCTCACCGAGCTGTACCGCGACGGCGCGGTCAGCCTCGAGGAAGCCCTCGGGGTCGCCAGCAACCCCCACGACCTGCGGGTCAGCCTGCGCAACCAGGGCCTGGTAGCCTGAGCCTTCCCCCTGCGCGCAGGAGACCTCGTGGCCGACCTGCTCACCCTGCTGCTCGGCGTGCTGACCGGGGTGATGAGCGCGCTGTTCGGCGTCGGCGGCGCGGTGATCTCCAACCCGGGGCTGCGCGCGCTGGGCGCCTCGCCGCTGGTCACCGTCGGCACCACCCTGCCGTCGATCCTGCCGGGGGCGATCTCCGGGACGCTGCGCTACCAGCGTGAGCGGCTGGTCGCCTGGCCGGTGGTGGCCTGGGCCGCCTCCGCCGGGGTGGCCGCGGCGGTGGCCGGGTCGCTGCTGTCGCACGCCGTGCCCGGCCACGGCCACGCGCTGCTGCTGCTGATCGCCGGGCTGCTGGCGGTCAACGCCTGGCGGACCGTCCGCGGCGGCGACGGGGAGGACCGCCGCGGTGACGCCCCGGACGAGCCGGACGCCCCGGCCCGGGGCCTGCCGCGCGGGCGGGGCTGGCCGGCGGCGCTGGTCGGGCTGGCCGCCGGGCTGCTGTCGGGGCTGCTCGGCGTCGGCGGCGGCGTGCTGCTGGTCCCCGGCTTCACCGAGCTGGCCGACCTGCCCCTCAAGTCCGCGATCGCCACCTCGCTGGTGTGCGTCGGCGTGTTCGGGGTGCCGGGCACGGTCACCCACGCGCTGCTCGGCGACGTCGACTGGCGCGCGGCGGCGCTGCTCACCGTCGGGGTGATCCCCGGCGCGCGCCTGGGCGCCGGGCTGACCGTCCGCATCGCCGAGGCGCGCCTGCGCCTGGTCGTCGGCTGCTTCCTCGGCGTGGTCGCGGTCGCCTACGCCGCCGTCGAGGCCCACGCCCTGCTGGCCGGGCCGTAGCCCGTCAGCCGCCCAACCGTTCGGCGACCCAGCCGGCGGTGTCGGCCTCGGTTTGCTCCAGGTCCTCGGCCGGGGCGGCGGCGATGGCCAGCATCCGCTGGTAGGTCTCCTCGCCGTCGGGGTCGTCGGCCGCCGGCGGGACGTACTCGTAGCCGTTGCGTAGGCAGAACCGGACCATGCACGTCAGTGCCGTCCGCTTGTTGCCGTCCGGGAGGGCGTGGTTCTTCGTCAGCCGCACCAACAGCACCGCTGCCTTCGCCGAGAAGTCTGGGTAGAAGTCCGCCCCGCCCCAGCTGGCTTGGGGAGCGTGCAGAGCGGATTCGGCCAGGTCCAGGCGGGCCAGCTTGGCAACGGTCTCGGGGGCCAGGCCGAGGATCTCGGCGGCGGTCTCGACGTAGTCGTCGAGGTCGAGGTAGCTCGTCACGTGGCGGCCAGTCGCTCCAGTGCTCGCTGGTTCAGCCTGATCGCCTTTCGCAGCTCCTCCTGGAACTCCGGGTCGGCCTTGCGGGCGGCGATCCGGTCCAGGACGGCCTGGCGGACGAACTCGTTCTGGGACACGCCGTCCACGCGGGCGGCCTGCTCCAGCAGCTCGGCCTCCTCGTCGTCCAGGCGAACCGTGGTTGGCTTGCGCGCCATGCCAGCTCCTTCGGGCGGTGACGGCGTGCCATCACGCCATCATGACGCCATGATAGCAGCGCGGTCACCCCTCCTCTGCGGCTCCCTCTTCCTCCGGGACGATGAAGCGGTACCCCATGCCCGGCTCGGTCAGCAGGATGCGCGGGTCGGAGGGGTCATCGAGCTTGCGGCGCAGGTTGGCCACGTACACCCGCAGGTACTGCGACTCCTCGCCGTAGCCGGGCCCCCACACCCGCTCCAGCAGGAAGCGGTGGGTGCACAGCCGGCCGGCGTTGGTGGCCAGGGTCTCCAGCAGCCGGTACTCGGTCGGGGTCAGCTTGACCTGGACGCCGTCCCTGGTGACCAGCTTGGCGTCCAGGTCGATGGCGATCCGCTCGGCGCGGACCACCCGGGGTCGGTCGGCGGCGGCCGCCCCGCGAGCGTGGCGCAGCGCCACCCGGATGCGGGCCATCAGCTCGGCGACCCCGAACGGCTTGGTGACGTAGTCGTCGGCGCCCATGTCGAGCGCGGCGACCTTGTCCCGCTCGGCCTCGGCCGCGGTCAGCACCACCACCGGCACCTCGGTCCAGGTGCGCAGCCGGCGCAGCACCTCCAGGCCGCCGAGGTCGGGCAGGGCGAGGTCGAGCACGACGCAGTCGGGCCGGTGCACCTCGACGGCGGTCAGGGCGCCCTCCCCGGTGGTGGCGGTCACCACCTCGTAGCCGCGCACGCGCAGGTTGGCCGCGACCGCCCGGACGATCGGCGGCTCGTCGTCGACGACCAGCAGGCGGGTCACGAGCGGGCGGCCCGCCGCGTCCCGCCGGGTACGGCCTCGCGGGCCGCGAGGCGTCCAGGACCGTCCATGACGCCCCAGCATAGGACCACGGACCGGCGCGCGGCGGTCACAGCGGCAGGCCGGCCTCCAGGTGCGCCAGCGCCGCGTCGGCGAGTGAGAGCATGTCCGTCCCCGGGTCGTCGGCCCAGGTGAGCGCTGCGGCGATCTCCACCCCGACCAGCGCCCCGGCCAGGTTGCGGACCGGCAGCTCGTCGCTGCGCCGCCCGACCCGCTCGGCCACCACCTCGGCGACCATCTGGATCATGCTGGCGAGCCCCTCGAACAGCCCCGCCTGCAGCTGGGGCACCTGGCGGATCAGCAGCATCCGCTCCCGCTCCTGCGCCATCTGCTCGGGGGGCAGCGCGCCGAAGACCGCGCGCATCGAGGCCCGCAGCGCGGCGATCGGGCCCAGCTCGGCCGGCTGCGCCCGGAACGCCTCCACGATCAGCGGGTCGTAGTCGTCGACCAGGACCACGTCCTCCTTGGTCGGGAAGTAGCGGAAGAAGGTGCTGGGGGAGACCTCCGCCGCCTCGGCGATCTGCTCGACGGTGGTCGCCTCGTAGCCCTGCTCGCGGAACAGCCGCAGCGCGTGCTCGCGGATGGCCGCGCGGGTGCGCGCCTTCTTGCGCTCGCGCAGCCCGACCGCGGACGGCTCATCCCCTGACAACGACCTCATCCTCCGATGCTGGTTCCCCGCCGGCGGCGGGCGCAACCACCGCGGACCGTCGCGGCAGGAACGCCAGTGCCAGCACGATCCCGGCCACCGCGATGCCGGCGCAGACCAGCAGCAGCTGGTCCATGCCGTGCACGAAGGCGGCGCGGACCGACAGGAGCAGCGGCGCGGAGCCGAGCTGGTGGGCGACCGCCACCCCGGCGGCGACGCCGTCACGCACCGCGCCGGCGACCGGGGCGGGCAGCCCGGCCAGGTCCAGCCGCGCCTGGTAGCCGGCGTTCAGCACCGAGCCAAGCACCGCCACACCGATGGTGGCGCCGACCTGGCGCACGGCGGTGATCAGCGCCGACCCGGCGCCGCTGCGCTCCCGGGTGAGCGCGCCGAGCGCCGCGTCCATGGCGGTGGGCATGACGAAGCCGAGGCCGGCGCCGAGCACCGCCACCCAGGCGAGGGTGAAGCCGTCGCCGCTGTCCACGCTGGTGGTGGCGCCGGCCAGCAGGCCGCTGGCCATCACCGCGAACCCCAGCGCCACGGTGAGCTTGGCGCCGGCGCGGCGGGCGAGCCGGTCGGCGACGCCCGCGCCCACCACCAGCCCGCCGACCATCGGCAGCAGCCGCAAGCCTGCGCCCATCGCGGTCGCCCCGCCGACCGCCTGGAAGTACTGCGGCACCGTGAACAGCAGCCCGAACATCGCGAACGATACGATGGTGGCCAGCAGCGTGCCCCAGGTGAACCCGGCCGAGCGGAACAGCGCCAGGTCCACCAGCGGCTGGCCACCACCCGGGCGGCGGCCGACCCGCCGCTCCCAGGCGACGAACCCGGCCAGCAGCAGCGCGCCGCCACCGATCGCGGCCCGCGCGCCGGCGTCGCCCCAGCCGTTCTGGCCGGCCTGGATCGCGCCCCAGGTGAGCCCGGCCAGCGCCAGGCTGGAGACGACGATGCCGATGCCGTCCAGCCGCGGCCGATCGGCGCCGCGCGACTCCGGCAGCAGCAGCCCGACCACCAGCAGCGCCACCGCGATCACCGGCACGTTGATCAGGAACACCGACCCGAACCAGAAGTGGGTGAGCAGCCAGCCGCCGAGGATCGGGCCGATCGGGAAGGCCAGCACCGTGGCGCCGACCGAGATGGTGACCGCGCGCTGCCGCTCGTGCTCGGGGAACAGCACCGGCAGCACCGACAGGGCCAGCGGCAGCACGAAGGCGGCGCCGAGCCCGAGCACCGCGCGGGCGGCGACCAGCGCGCCGGCCGAGGTCACGTAGGCGCAGCCGAGCGAGGCGGCCGCGAACAGCAGCAGCGCGCCGAGCAGCAGCCGCTGGCGGCCGAAGCGGTCGCCCAGCAGCCCGGCCGGCAGCAGCACCGCCGCCAGCACCAGGCTGTAGCTGTCGACGATCCACTGCAGCTGGGTGGTGGAGGCGTGCAGCACGGTGGCCAGGGTGGGCAGCGCCAGGTTGAGCACGGTCAGGTCCAGGCCGACCACCAGGGCGCTCAGCGCCAGCGCGCTCAGCGCCCACCAGCGGCGCGGGTCGAGGTCCTCCATGACAGTTACCAGCTTTCGATAGGAGCTGCTAACTGATAGTAGCTCTCAAAAGCTGGTGGCTGTCAAGAGGGTGGCCGGCTGGCCGCCACGAAGGTGGTGAAATTGAACTTGAGGTCCTGGATGCGGCGCTCCAGCACGCGCAGGCCGAACAGCTCGGCGCAGCGCTCGGCGGCGATCACCGCGGTGGTCGGCGGCAGCTTGCCCTCGGCCAGCATGCGCGCCGCCTCGGCGGTGTCCGGCTCCTCGGTGACCAGGGTGGTGGGGAAGTGGTGACGCAGCCACATGCGGCACTGCCGGATCGCCTGCTGGTGGGAGGCGATCCGGTCGATGCTCTCCCGCCCCGACAGGCTCGGGTGGGCGAGCAGGGTGTGGTTGACGTCGATCTCGAACAGGTCCTCCACCCTGAAGCGGTGGGCGGCCATCGCGTAGATGCTCTCGTAGACCACCCCGCCGTTGGAGTTCTCCAGGGCGAAGACGCCCAGCTCCACCTCGCCTGAGTCGACCGCCCGCAGCACCCCCTCGGTGGAGATCAGCTCGACGATCTCGACCTCGCCGAGGCGGTTGTCGCGGGCGTACTCGAGCGCGGCCTCCTCCGAGAACGACCCGCGGATGCCCATGATGCCAACGCGGACGACCTCACCCACCGGCGCTCACCTCGGCCGCGAACCGGGCCAGCTCGGCGGCCAGCCGCTCCGGGCGCTGCAGGGGGATGTCGTGGACGCTGTCGGCGAACCAGCTCACGCGGCCGGCGCGCAGCGACCGCAGCGCCCGCTCGACCGCCGCCCGCTTGGCGTCCAGGCGGTCGTCGCCGGCGGGGCACAGCAGCGCCGGGCAGGCCAGCAGCGGGAACAGCCGCTCCGGCCGCTGGTCGTAGAGGGCGTCGACCACTTGCATGTGGTTGTCGAAGTGGAAGCGGGCCCGGGCGACGCCGCGGTCGTCGACCTCGACCCCGGCGCGCAGGAAGTCGCGGACCCAGCCGTCGCCGGCGGCGCCGTCCTGGGCGAAGCGGCCGGCGCGGGCCAGCCACTCGTCCAGCGGCACGGCGAAGCGGGGCGGGGCCAGCAGCTGGCGCGCCGCCTCCCGGTCCGGCCCGGCCCACTCGGCCACCGCCAGGAAGCCGCCGTCGACCATGACCAGGCCGGCGACGCCGCCGGGCCGGTCGGCGGCGTACTGCAGGGCGACGTTGGCCCCCCAGGAGTGCCCGACCAGCAGCGGCCGCTCCAGCTCCAGGGCCGTCAGGGCGGCCTGCAGGTCGCGGCCGACGGTGGCGAAGTCGTAGCCGTCGCCGGGCTGGTCGGACTCGCCGTGGCCGCGCTGGTCCAGCGCGACCGCCCGGAGGCCGGCGGCCGCCAGCCGCGACGCCACGCCGTCCCAGATGCGGGCGTTGGACGCCAGGCCGTGCAGCAGCGCGACCGGCGGCCCGTCGCCGCCCCAGTCGCGCGCGTGCAGGCTGATGCCGGCGCCGGGCACCCGGCGGTCGACGGGCGTGCCTGTGCTGGTCTGCATGCGGCCGCCCATCCTAGCGGCATCGCCCGGCGGACGCGGGATCACTGCCGCTTGAACTCGCGCCGGTCCACCAGGGTGGCGCGCAGGGCGCCCTCGCGGCCGGCCTCCACCCGGAACAGCGAGCCGGTACGGAAGTCCGGCGGGCCGTCCAGCAGGCGGGCGCGCAGCAGGTACAGGGGGATCAGGTCGCCGTGGCCGACCGCCACCACCGCCTGCCCCGGGTGCTCGGCGACCGCCGACCGCACCCAGCCGGGCAGGTCGGCCGCGTCGTAGCCGAGCCGGTCGTCCAGCTCCACCGGCAGGCCGAGGGCGGCGGCGACCGGGGCGGCGGTCTGGCGGCAGCGCAGCCACGGGCTGGAGGCCACCAGCACCGGCGCCTCGCGGACCAGGGCGGCGGCCAGCCGGGCCGCCTGGACCCTGCCGCGGTCGACCAGCGGCCGGTCCCGGTCGCGACCGGTCCAGCTGTCGCGGCTGGCGGCCTTGGCGTGCCGGACCAGGAACACGACCGTGGTTGCCATGGGCCAGAGTGTGGTCCGCCCGCGGCGGCGGCGGCAAGCGAACGGGCGCGCACGCGCCCGCAAGTTCTGCTGGAATGTCCCCCAGCAGTTCCCTGTGGGCACGGCCCCCGCGGATGAGCCAGGATAGGGAGGTGGTGACTGGGACCAGGGGGCTCCAGGCCACGGATCCATACGGCAAGGAAGCGAGGTGGGAAGTTGTTCGGCACGCAGCTCGGGCGGGCCGCGCGGCTGGCCGTCGTGGTGGCGGCGGTCATGGTGGTGGCGGCGGCCTGCTCAACGAACAACAAGTCCGGCGGCTCGTCCTCGGGTGGGGCGAAGAAGATCGCGCTGCTGCTGCCGGAGACCAAGACGACCAGGTACGAGGCGCAGGACCGACCGTTGTTCGAAGCCAAGGTCAAGGCGCTGTGCTCCGACTGCCAGCTCCTGTACTCCAACGCCAACCAGTCGGCCGACCAGCAGGTGAACCAGGCCGACGCGGCGCTGACCAACGGCGCCAAGGTGATGGTGCT
>DASQWY010000077.1:0-3957 GCA_035640005.1 Actinomycetes bacterium | reverse complement strand
GGGCGCCGATCGCGTGAACCTGGGGGAGCGCCCAGTAGGGCGGGGCCGGAAGTACAGGTGGCCGGCCAGCTGGTTGAGCCCCAGCGCGGCGGCCGCGCCCAGGCCGGCCAGCAGGGCCACGGCCAGGCTGGTGGGGTCGCGGTGGCGCACCGCGCGGACGGCGAGGGCCGCCAGCAGCAGCGGCGGCCCGGCGGCCAGCGCGGTGGCGGCCAGCAGCACCAGCAGCCGCAGCGGCTGGGGTTGGGCGGCGTGGTTGAGCGCCCGGACCAGCGCCCGGTCCCACACCACCAGCTCAGCCATGGTCGCCTGCGCCGCTTGGGGGTCGGCTGGCTGGCGAGGCGTTCGCCCTCGGTGCCGCCTGCTGGTCGGGCGGTGGCGGCGCGGGCCGATCGGGCGGGTGCGCGCGCAGCTGGTGCAGGGTGCGGGTGGTGGTCAGCAGGGCAAACAGCCACACCGCGCCCAGGGCCAGGCCGCCGAGCACGTCGGTCAGCCAGTGGGTGCCCAGGTACAGCCGCGAGACCCCGACCAGCCCGACGAGCAGGACGGCGAGCGTCCAGGCGGCGACCCTGCGCGACCAGCGGGGGGTGGCCGCGGCGGCCAGGGCGGCGAGCGTGCCGTAGACGGCCACGGCCTGGGTGGCGTGCCCGGAGGGGAAGCTCGGCCCGCTGAGCGGCTTGAGCAGGATCGCGGCGGGCGGGCGGGGCCGACCGACCAGCTGCTTGACCGCGACGAACGAAAGCTCGGCGCCGGCGAAGGCGGCCACCAGCAGCGCCAGCGGCCGCCAGCTGCGCCGGTGCAGCCACCAGCCCACCCCGGCCACCACGATGAGGGGGAGCAGCAGCCGGGTCGAGCCGAGGTTGCTGGCGTCGCGCATGACTCGGGTCAGCCAGGCCTCCCGGTGGCCGACGAAGAAGCTCGCGACGGGCTGGTCGATGAGCTCCAGCTCGTCGCGGGCGAGCACGTCCTGCAGGATCGCGCCGAACGCCCAGCCGGCGCCGACCACGGCCAGCACGCTGACGGTCAGCGACAGCCCCAGCGCCCCGCCGGGCCGCAGCCGCCGGGCCAGGAAGGCCAGCTGCCGCCGGTAGCGGGTCCGTAGGCGGGCGATGACGGGCCGCTGCAGCTGCCGCTGGGTGAGCTGCCGGACGCGGTCGGGGTGGCGGGCAAGCCAGCGGGCCGCCAGCACCAGGGCCCCGACCGCGAGCAGGGCGAGTAGCAGCAGCAGGCTGGCGCGCTTGGCGGCCTGCTCCACCTGCCGCCAGCTGGTCCCGGCCAGGTAGCCGAGCAGCACGAAGCCGCTGGCCCACAGCGCCCCACCGGCCGCGTTGTAGGCGGCGAAGGTGCGGTAGCGCAACCCGGCCATGCCCGCCAGGCCCGGGATGAGCGCCCGCAGCGCGGCGGTGAAGCGGCCGAAGAACACCGCCGGCCCGCCCCGCTCGGCCAGGTAGCGCTCGGCCCGGTCCAGGTGCTCGCGCCGGACTAGGCGGCCGACCGACCCGTCCAGGATGCGCCGGCCAAAGCGTCGCCCGACCAGGTAGCCGACGCTGTCACCCAGGATCGCCCCGGCGACCGCGGCGGCCAGCACCGCCGGCAGCCAGGCCCGGTGCTGGAAGGCGAGCACCCCACCAAGCAGCACCGCGACCTCCCCCGGGATCACCACCCCCAGGAACGCCGACGCCTCCAGCGCGGGCAGCAGGAACACCACCGCCAGCACCGCCCAGCCGTGCAGCCCAAGGATCCGCTCGACCAGCTGCCCCATCCCGTTCACCCACCACTAGCCCGCCGGTCAGTGTAACGGCTGCTACACTACACCTCGTAGCGAAGAAAGGTTGGAGGGTGGATGCGCTGGCTGCTGCTCATCATCCGGCTGCCCGCCGAGCCATCCCGCCACCGCGTCGCGGTCTGGCGGGAGCTGCGCCGCGCCGGGGCGCTGTCGCTCGGCCAGGGCGTCTGGGCGGTCCCGCAGGCCGGCGTGTTCACCCAGGCGGTCGACCGCGCCGTCGCCCTGGCCGGGCGTGGCGATGGCGAGGCGATCGTGCTGCAGGCCACCGGCCGCGGCGAGGCCGACGCCGCCCGGCTGGAGGCGCAGTTCACCGCCGCCAGGGAGGACGAGTGGGCCGAGTTCCTGGCCGACTGCGGCAAGTACGAGGCCGAGCTGGACAAGGAGATCGCCACCGGCAAGCTCACCCTGGCCGAGCTGGAAGAAGAAGAACAGAGCCTGGAGCGGCTGCGCCGCTGGCACCGCGACCTGCGCGCCCGCGACCTGTTCGGCGCCCCCTCCGCCGCCGCCGCCGAGCAGCGCCTCAAGCACTGCGCCGAACGGCTGGAGGACTACACCGACCGCGTCTTCCACCACCTCCACCAAGCCTGACCCCGCACTCCGCGCCCCACCGGGACGAAAGGACCCAAGCGATGAGCACTACCCTGACGCTGTCGGAGCGGCTGCGCGAGGCCGCCGCCACCCGCGGCGAGCAGCTGCTGGCCGAACTGCCCGCCACCCTGCGCCGACTCCGGCTGTTCCTGCTGGTCCTGTCGGTCAGCGTGCCGGCCTTCCTGGCCGGCCTGCTGGCCCTGCTGGCCTGGCGGCTGCTCGGCTAACCTCGAGTGCGCACCGATCCGCCGCCGCCCACACCGGCCGGCGCGGCCACGCCAGCAGGCGTGCGGGCCCCGCTGGGGCCGCTGCTGGCGGCCGGGTTCGTCACCGCCGTCGGCGCCCACGCCATCGCCGCCACCCTCGGCCGCTACGCCGCCGGCCACCACGCCTCCCTGGCCGAACTTGGGGCGCTGTTGGCCCTGTACGACGGCGCAGAGGTGGTCCTCAAGCCCGCCTTCGGCGCGCTGGCCGACCGGGTCGGCCCGCGCCCGGTGCTGCTGGGTGGGCTGCTGGGGTTCGCGGCCGCCTCCGCCGGCTTCGTCGCCGCCGGCCAGCCCGACGCCCTGGCCGTCACCCGCCTGGCCCAGGGCGCCGCCGCCGCCGCCTTCTCCCCGGCGGCCAGCACCCTGGTCGCCCGGCTCAGCCCCACCCGGCAGCAGGGCCGCTGGTTCGGCAGCTACGGCGCCTGGAAGGGACTGGGCTACACGATCGGCCCGCTGCTGGGCGGCGCCCTGGTCACCGCGGGCGGCTTCCCGCTGCTGTTCGCCACCCTGGCCGCACTCGCCCTGGCCGTCGCCGGCTGGGCCGCCGCCGCGGTCCCCGCCGCCCCGCCGTTGCCACGGGCGAGGGAGACGCTGCTCGGCCTGGCCCGCCGCCTTGTGCAGCCGGGCTTTGTCCGACCCACCGTTGCGCTGGCCGCCGCCACCGCCGCACTCAGCGTCGGGGTCGGCTTCCTGCCGGTCCGTGCCGCCGCTGCTGGGCTGGGCCCGCTGGCCACCGGCGCGGCCGTCTCCCTGCTGGCCGCCACCGCCGCCCTGGTCCAACCGCGCGCCGGGCGCGCCTACGACACCGGCCACCTGTCCGGCCCGCCCGGCACCGCCGCCGGCCTGGCCCTGGCCGCCGGCGGGTTCGCCATCGCCGCGCTGCCTGGCCCTGGCCCGATCGCCGTCGCGGTCGCCGCGGTCGCCATCGGCAGCGGCACGGGCCTGGTGACCCCCCTGGGGTTCGCCGCCCTGGCGGCCGCCGCCCCACCCGGCCGCCTCGGCCAGACCATGGGCGCCGCCGAGGTCGGCCGCGAGCTCGGCGACGCCGGCGGGCCGCTGCTGGTCGGCACCATCGCCGCGACCGCCGGGCTCGGCACCGGCCTGCTCAGCCTGGCCGCCGGGCTGCTCGGCGCCGCCGCGTGGGCGACCGCACGGCGCCCCACCCCGCGGCCCTGACCGGCGACCAGCACCAACCCGCACACCGGCGCGACGAAGCCGGCCATCCGCCCTTGCCCCACCAGCCCCCCGCACCGTCACCCTCCCAGCGGTCAACCCGGTTCGCGCGCAGCCTGTACGAGCGTCAAACACCTCAGAGACGGG
>DASQWY010000076.1:0-2368 GCA_035640005.1 Actinomycetes bacterium | reverse complement strand
GGCAGCTCGACCGACACGGCCAGGCCGACGGTTTCCGCCTTCAGCAGCATGCCAGGGCCGGAAGTACTGGTCACGGCGAGTGAGCCGCCGAACGAGGCGCCGAGCGCCGCACCGATCGCGGCGAGCAAGCTCTCCGGTCTGCCGCTGTTCCTCGGCGCCTACCCGATCACCCCGGCCTCGGACGTGCTCCACGAGCTGGCCAGGCACAAGCACTTCGGGGTGCGGACCTTCCAGGCGGAGGACGAGATCGCCGGGGTCGGCGCCGCCCTCGGGGCGGCGTTCGGCGGCTCCCTGGCGGTGAGCACCTCCTCCGGGCCGGGCATCGCGCTGAAGGCCGAGACCATCGGCCTGGCCGTCAGCCTGGAGCTGCCGCTGCTGGTGGTCGACATCCAGCGCGGCGGGCCCTCCACCGGCCTGCCCACCAAGACCGAGCAGTCCGACCTGCTGCAGGTGATGTTCGGCCGCAACGGCGAGGCGCCGGTGCCGGTGCTGGCCGCCGCCACGCCGAGCGACTGCTTCTTCGCGGCGATCGAGGCCGCCCGCATCGCCCTGAAGTACCGCACCCCGGTGATCCTGCTCTCCGACGGCTACCTGGCCAACGGCTCGGAGCCGTGGCGGCTGCCCGAGGTGGCGGACCTGCCCGACATCTCGGTCGAGTTCGCCACGGAGCCCAACCACGACGGCGAGTTCTGGCCCTACCTGCGCGACGAGCGGACCCTCGCGCGGCCCTGGGCGATCCCGGGGACGGCGGGGCTGGAGCACCGCATCGGCGGGCTGGAGAAGGCCGACGGCAGCGGCAACATCTCCTACGACCCGGAGAACCACGACCGCATGGTCCACCTGCGCGCCGCCAAGGTGGCCGGGATCGCCCGGGACATCCCCCCGGTCGAGGTCGACCACCAGGAAGGCGCGCGCCTGCTGGTGCTCGGCTGGGGCTCGACCTACGGGCCCGTCGGCGCGGCCGTGCGCCGCGTCCGCGGCCAGGGCGGCAAGGTCGCCCAGGCGCACCTGCGCCACCTCAACCCGTTCCCGGCCAACCTCGGCGAGGTGCTGGCCTCCTACGAGCACGTGCTGATCCCGGAGATGAACACCGGGCAGCTGCGCCGGCTCGTCCGGGCCGAGTACCTGGTCGACGCGAAGGGCTACAACAAGGTCCGCGGGCTGCCGTTCAAGGCCGAGGAGCTCGAGCACGTGATCGTCGAGATGCTCGAAGGAGCAAGCCGTTCATGACCGCAAGCAACGGGCGCGCCAGCAACGGCGCCGGCCGCGCCGCCACCGCCACCATCGACGAGCCGCTGAAACTCACCGCCAAGGACTTCAAGAGCGACCAGGAGGTGCGCTGGTGCCCCGGCTGCGGGGACTACGCCGTCCTCTCGGCCGTGCAGGGCTTCATGCCCTCCCTGGGCATCCCGCGCGAGCGGATCGTGTTCGTCTCGGGCATCGGCTGCTCGTCGCGGTTCCCCTACTACATGAACACCTACGGGCTGCACTCGATCCACGGGCGCGCCCCGGCGATCGCCACCGGCCTCGCGGTCACCCGCCCCGACCTGTCGGTCTGGGTGGTCACCGGCGACGGCGACGCGCTGTCGATCGGCGGCAACCACCTGATCCACGCGCTGCGGCGCAACGTCAACCTCAAGATCCTGCTGTTCAACAACCAGATCTACGGGCTGACCAAGGGGCAGTACTCCCCCACCAGCGAGCGCGGCAAGATCACCAAGTCGACCCCGATGGGCTCGCTGGACTGGCCCTTCAACCCGGTGAGCGTCGCGCTGGGGGCGGAGGCGAGCTTCGTCGCCCGCTCGATCGACTCCGACCGCAAGCACCTCACCGAGGTCCTGCGGCGCGCGTCCGAGCACCCCGGCGCCGCCTTCGTGGAGATCTACCAGAACTGCCCGATCTTCAACGACGGCGCGTTCGACCTGCTGACCGACCGCGACTACCGCGACGACAACCAGATCCGCCTGGAGCACGGCAAGCCGATCCGCTTCGGCCCGGACGGCGGGCAGGGCGTCCGCCTCAGCGGCCAGGGCTCGGTCGACCTGGTCGACGTCGCCGAGGTCGGCGAGGACGCGCTGCTGGTGCACGACGAGCGCCGCGAGGACCCGAGCCTGGCGTTCATGCTCAGCCGGCTGTCGCACTCCGCCAAGGGCCCGACCCCGATCGGCGTGTTCCGCTCGGTGGAGCGCCCCGTCTACGACGACCTCATGGCCGGCCAGCTCGACAAGGCCGTCGCCAAGCAGGGCGCCGGCGACCTGACCAAGCTGCTCCACAGCGGCGACACGTGGCAGATCGACTGACGACCGTGCCCCGGTCCGGCGCGGTCGAACGCGGGGTCGAACCGGCCACGCTGGCGGAGGCGGCGCTG
>DASQWY010000075.1:0-6678 GCA_035640005.1 Actinomycetes bacterium | reverse complement strand
GAAGTCGATCGTGGTCGTCATCAGCAGGTACCGCATGACGAAGGGTTACGATCCCTCCTCGCTTGCTTGCCCTCGTCGGCGGAGGTCTCGTGTGCTCTGGTCGTTCGTCTACCTGGCGCTGCGTCGTGCTCTTGAGCTGCTGCACCTGGCCGGAGATCGGCGGTCGGCCAGTGGAGGTGCTCGGGTAGGTCCAGCGCCAGCGGACCATACGCCGGTGCCAGCGCAGCAGAGTCTCGGGTCGTACCAGAAAGATCGACCATCGTGCCCGTGGGAGCAGCCGGCTCAGCGCCGCAAGCAGCGCACGGTCGGCGGGTTGCAGGCGGGGCCGCGGGTGCTGGCGGCGTAGCACCGCAAGCTCGTGGCGTAGCACCAGGATCTCGATCTCCTTGGCCTCCGCCGGCCGGGAGCAGAGCAGGACCAGCTCAAGGCTGCGGCGCAGCGCCAGGTAGACGAACGACCAGACCACAGAGACCTCCGCCGACGAAGGCGAGCAAGCGACGGCGCATCGTAATCCGTCGTCAATCGGTACCCGCTGGTCACGGCCACGACCGACTTCTGGCACCCCACGGGCCACCGTCGCGCAGGACCCGGGGCAGCGTCCCAGAACTGTCAGCCAGCTACCGGAGCCACAGTGGAAAGCATGAACCGGGGCTGCACAGCGTCGGGCGGAGCGAAACCGGAGCGAACCCGACCCTACCCGCGCGCCCGACCGGCTACGCCAAGGGCGTGTTTGCGCTGGTCAGCGGGTGAGTGGCAGGACCAGGATTCGAACCTGGGTAGGCGTTAGCCGGCGATTTTACAGACCGCTCCCTTTGGCCGCTCGGGCACCCTGCCGTGGCCGACGCCGGATGATAGCGGCGGCGCGCTCGCGCTCACAACCGATCCCTGGCGGTCGGGGGGCCGCTTCGGTACCGTCCGCGCGGCACGGTTCCACCCGAAAGGACCAGGCATGGCCGACGCATCGTTCGACGTGGTCGCCAAGGTCGACCGCCAGGAGGTCGACAACGCGGTCAACCAGGCCCGAAAGGAGCTGGCGCAGCGCTTCGACTTCAAGAACACCGGCACCTCGCTGGCGTGGTCGGGTGACGGCGTGGTGATCAGCTCCAAGACCGACCAGCGCGCGCTGGCGGCCCTGGACGTGTTCAAGGAGAAGCTGGTCAAGCGGTCGGTGTCGCTGAAGGGGCTGCAGGCCTCGGAGCCGAAGCCGGCCGGGGGCGCCACCTACCGGATCGAGTGCTCCTTCGTGCAGGGCATCCCCGACGACAAGGCACGCTCGCTCGCCAAGACCCTCCGGCAGTCGGGCCTCAAGGTCCAGGCGCAGGTCCAGGGCGACCAGCTGCGCGTCAGCAGCAAGAGCAAGGACGACCTGCAGAAGGCGATCGTCCTGCTCAAGCAGCACGACGAAGGCCTGCCGCTACGGTATGTGAATCGCCGCGGCGGTTAGCCGGGGCAGCCGTGCGAGCCGCAGGGGCCGACGGCGACCACCACCGCCATGGTGGCCAGGCCGAAACCGAACCCGAGGCGGGCGCGCGGGGTGAGGATGTCCTGGCGCAGCCACGCCTTGATCGCCGACCAGACCGCGAACACGCCCAGGAACAGGCCGGTCACGCTGACCAGCAGGGTGAACACCAGCTCGGCCCGGGTGACCCGGGTGGGGCCGGAGTGGCCGGCCAGGCGGTTGACGACCGTCGCCCACGGCACCGCCGAGATCGCTGCCAGGGCCAGGCCGCTCACGCCCGAGACGAGTGCCGTCCGGTCCGGGGGACGCTCGCCGGGGTCAGCTCCGCGCGCGCTCACGACGAGAATGGTAACGGCCGTGTCGATTCCGGCAGGGCCCGTACGTCGAGAAGGTGTCGCAACCGCGTCCAGGCCAAGGAGGCCAGATGGCAAGGTACATGCTGCTGATCTACGGCAACGAGGCCGATGCACCCCCCACCCAGGACCAGTGGGACTGGATGCTGAAGGCCCACGGCCAGTTCGCGCGGACCGTCACCGAGCAGGGCGGCCAGATCCTTGGCGGCGACGCCCTGCAGCCCACCGCCACCGCCACCTCGGTCCGCGGCGACGCCAGCGGCGAGCAGGTCGTGACCGACGGCCCGTTCGTGGAGACCAAGGAGGCCCTGGGCGGCTTCTACCTGATCGAGGCGGCCGACCTGGACCAGGCGCTGGCCTTCGCCAAGCTGTGCCCGGCGCCCGACGGCGGCGTCGAGCTGCGGCCGATCATGGACACCTCCGGGAGCTCGCCGGGCGCGTGAGCCAGCCTCCCCAGGCGTCGGCCGAGGTCCGGGGGGCCCTGGCCGAGGCGCACCGTCGCGAGTGGGCGTTCGTGCTCGCCGCGACGGTGCGCCTGGCCGGTGACCTCGACCTCGCCGAGGAGTGCGTCCAGGACGCGTTCGTCGCCGCCCTCACCGCCTGGGAGGAGCGCGGCATCCCCGGCAACCCGGGCGCCTGGCTCACCACCACCGCCCGCCGCCGGGCCCTGGACGCGCTGCGCCGCGACCAGACGCTGCGCCGCAAGCTGCCGCTGCTGGTCGGGACCGACGCGGGCGAGGCCGAGGGCGAGGAGGCCGACGTGAGCCACATCCCCGACGACCGGCTGCGGCTGATCTTCACCTGCTGCCACCCGGCGCTGGCGCGCGAGGCGCAGGTCGCGCTGACCCTGCGGCTGCTGTGCGGGCTGACCACCGGGGAGATCGCCCGCGCCTTCCTGGTCAGCGAGCCGACCATGGCGGCGCGGATCACCCGGGCGAAGAAGAAGATCGCCCTGGCCCGCATCCCCTACCGGGTGCCGCCCACCCACGAGCTGCCCGACCGGCTGGACGCGGTGCTGACCGTCGTGCACCTGCTCTACACCACCGGCCACACGGCCCCGGAGGGCGAACGCCTGGTCCGGACCGACCTGGTCGAGCGCGCCATCGACCTGGCCAGGATGCTGCTGGAGCTGATGCCCGACGACCGCGAGGTGCGCGGGCTGCTGGCGCTGCTGCTGCTGACCGACGCGCGGCGGGCGGCCCGCACCGACGCCGCCGGCCGGCTGCTGCTGCTGGAGGAGCAGGACCGCGGCCGCTGGGACCACCGCGCCATCGGCGAGGGCCGCGAGCTGGTGGACCAGGCGCTGCGCCGGGGCCGGCCGGGCCGCTTCACCCTGCAGGCGGCGATCGCCGCCGTCCACGCCGAGGCGCCGACCGCCGCCGACACCGACTGGCGGCAGGTGCTCGGCCTCTACGACCTGCTGCTGGCGGTCTGGCCGTCGCCGGTGGTGGCGCTCAACCGCGCGGTGGCGGTCGCGATGGTCGACGGCCCGGAGGCGGGGCTGGCCGCGCTGGAGCCGATCGCCGGCGACCGCCGCCTGGCCGCCTACCCCTACCTGGCCGCCACCCGCGCCGACCTGCTGCGCCGCCTCGGCCATGCGGGCGAGGCCGCGCAGGAGTACCGGGCCGCGATCGCGCTGGCCACCAACGCCGCGGAGAAGGACTTCCTGGCCCGGCGGCTCGCCGAGGTCGCCGGCGGCTGAGCCGGGCCCTGGTGGCATAGGCTCGGGGCGATGCCCGCCCCGGTTGCGCCCGAACCCGGTCCCGGCCGGCTCGCCCGCCGGCTCGGCACCGGCGACGCGGTCGTGCTGGGGCTCGGCTCGATGCTGGGGGCTGGCGTGTTCGCGGCGGTCGGGCCGGCGGCCGGCGCGGCCGGTGCGTGGCTGCCCGCCGCGCTGCTGCTCGCCGGGCTGGTCGCCTACTGCAACGCCACCTCCTCGGCCGAGCTGGCGGCCCGCTACCCCGAGTCGGGCGGGACCTACGCCTACGGCCGCCGGCTCCTGTCGCCCTTCTGGGGCTTCCTGGCCGGCTGGGCGTTCGTCGCCGGCAAGCTGGCCAGCTGCGCCGCCATGGCCCTCACGGTCGGCAGCTACGCGGCGCCCGGCGCCGCCCGGCCGGTCGCGCTGGCGGCGGTGGCCGCGGTCACCGCGCTGAACTACCGCGGCGTGGCCAAGACCGCGCTGGCGACCCGGATCGTGGTGGCGCTGGTGCTGGCGGCGCTGGCGGCCGCGGTCGCGGGCATGCTGCTCGGCGGCCAGGCCAGCGCCGCCAACCTGGGCCGCGGGGCGGGCGGGACCGGCGGGCCGTTCGGGCTGCTGCAGGCGGCCGGGTTGCTGTTCTTCGCCTTCGCCGGCTACGCCCGCGTCGCCACCCTCGGCGAGGAGGTGGTCGACCCGGCGCGGACGATCCCGCGGGCGATCCCGCTGGCGCTCGGGATCGTGCTGGCCACCTACGCGGCGGTGTGCGTGGCCGCCCTGCTGGCGGTCGGGCCCGCCGCGCTGGCGGCCTCGCGCGCGCCGCTGGCGACGGCGGTCGCCGCCGGGCGGCTGGACGGGCTGGTGCCGGCGGTCCGGGCCGGCGCGGCGGTCGCCTCGCTCGGCGTGCTGCTGTCGCTGGAGGCCGGGGTGAGCCGCACCGCCTTCGCGATGGCCGCCAACCGGGACCTGCCGGGCGGCCTGGCCGCGGTGCACCCGCGCTTCCGGGTGCCGCACCGGGCGGAGCTGGCGGCCGCGCTGCTGGTCGCGGCGGCGGTTGCGGTCGCCGACCTGCGCCGGGCGATCGGCTTCAGCGCCACCCTGGTGCTGGTCTACTACGCGGTCGCCAACGCCTCGGCGTGGACGCTCGGCCGCGCCGGGCGGCGCTGGCCTCGCTGGCTGGCCGCCGCCGGCCTGGCCGGCTGCCTGGCGCTGGCGGCCAGCCTACCCGCCGCCGACCTGCTGGCCGGCCTGGCGGTGCTGGCCGCCGGCGCCCTCGGCTACGGGGCCGCGTCCTACGCGCGCCACTCCCCGTAGGCCATCTGCTCCAGCCGCTCGACCCGCTGCGCCGTCGACGGGTGGGTCGAGAACAGGCCGGCGACCCCGGCGCCGCCCTTGAACGGGTTGGAGATGAACAGGTGGGCGGTTGACGGGTTGGTGGTCGCCGGCGGGGTGCCGCGCGAGTAGGCCTCGATCTTGCGGAGCGCGCTGGCCAGGGCGAGCGGGTCGGCGGTGAGCCTGGCGCCGCTCGAGTCGGCGCCGAACTCGCGGCTGCGCGAGATCGCCAGCTGGATGAGCAGGGCCGCGATCGGGGCCAGGATCAGCATCAGCAGCCCGGCGATCGGGTTGCCGCCCTCGTCGTCGTTGCCGCCGAGCGGCACGAAGAAGGCCAGGCGCGCGATCCAGGTGATGACCGCGCCGATGGTGGCCGCCACCGAGGAGATCAGGATGTCGCGGTTCCGCACGTGCGACAGCTCGTGCGCCAGCACCCCCTCCAGCTCGCGCCGGTCGAGGATCGGCAGGATCCCCTGGGTGACCGCGACCGCCGCGTGCTCGGGGTCGCGGCCGGTCGCGAACGCGTTCGGCTGCGGGCTGGGCGACACGTACAGCCTCGGCATCGGCAGGCCGGCCCGGCCGGCCAGGCCGCGCACGACCTGGTACAGCTCGGGGAACTCGGCCTCGCTGACGGGCACCGCGCCGGCGGCGCGGATGGCGATCTTGTCCGAGAAGAACCAGGCGACGCCGTTCATGGCGATCGCCAGCACCAGCATGATGGTCACCCAGTTGCCGCCGAGCGCGGCGCCGACCGCGAGCAGCAGCCCGCTCATGCCGGCCAGCAGCAGGGTGGTCTTGAAGTAGTTGCGTCCGGTCATCGTTCCCTCCGAGCTCCAGGGTACCTGGCAGGATTCAAGGCGGCGTAAGGTCGGGGAAACGACCGAGGAGGCGGCGTGGAGTACGTGCGGCTGGGTTCGTCGGGGTTGAAGGTGTCGCGGGTCGCCCTGGGGATGATGAGCTACGGCGACTCGGCGACCCGGGCGTGGGCGCTGCCGGAGGACGAGGCCGAGCCGATCGTGCGGGCGGCGGTGGAGGCCGGGGTCACCTTCTTCGACACCGCCGACGTCTACTCGGAGGGCACCTCCGAGGTCATCACCGGGCGCCTGCTGGCCAAGCTGTTCGCCCACCGCGACGACTACGTGCTGGCCACCAAGGTCTACGGCGAGATGGGCCCGGGCCCGAACGACCGCGGCCTGTCCCGCAAGCACGTCCTGGCCGCCATCGACGCCTCCCTGCGCCGGCTGGACACCGACTTCGTGGACCTGTACCAGGTCCACCGCTGGGACCACGAGACGCCGATCGAGGAGACCATGGAGGCCCTCCACGACGTGGTCCGCGCCGGCAAGGCCCGCCACGTCGGCGCCTCCAGCATGTACGCCTGGCAGTTCGCCAAGGCCCAGCACACCGCCCGGGCGGCCGGCTGGACCCCGTTCGTGTCCATGCAGAACCATTACAACCTGGTCTACCGGGAGGAGGAGCGGGAGATGCTGCCGCTCTGCCGCGACCAGGGCGTCGGGGTGATCCCCTGGAGCCCGCTGGCACGCGGGCTGCTGGCCGGCAACCGCGACCGGGGCGGCCAGCGGAACACGCCGCGGGCCGGCAACGACGGGTTCGCCGACCAGTTCTACGGCGATGACGACTTCGACGTGGTGGACGTGGTGCGGGCGGTCGCCGGCGAGCGCGGGCTGTCGCCGGCGCAGGTGGCGCTGGCGTGGCTGCTGGGCCGGCCGGGGGTGGCCGCGCCGATCGTGGGGGCGACCCGGCTGGCGCACCTGCAGGACGCGGTCGCCGCGGTGGAGGTGCGCCTGAGCGAGGAGGAGGTGGCCCGGCTGGAGGCC
>DASQWY010000074.1:0-9696 GCA_035640005.1 Actinomycetes bacterium | reverse complement strand
ACCTCGAGCCAGGCTCGCAAATCGGTCACCCCCGTCGCCTCCTTCGAGCGTGCGCGGCCAGCGGTTCCCAGGAATGCGGTCGGCCCCTGGCGGCGATGGCTTGAGCGGGATGGTTGCATCCGCCGGCCCCGTGGCAGGATTCCGGGGACCCTTCGCCGCACCAGGAGGCCCCCGCGCGATGGCCGGCTCCATGCAACAGATCCCCGTCAATGGCGGGAGCGTGCCCGCCTACGTCTCGCTGCCTCCGTCCGGGCAGGGCCCGGGCGTGGTGGTCATCCAGGAGTGGTGGGGCTTGGCGGGCCACATCCGCAACGTGGCCGACCGGTTCGCCGCGCAGGGGTTCGTGGCGGTCGCCCCCGACCTGTACCACGGCAAGGAGGCCGGCCTGCACGAGCCGGACGAGGCCGGCAAGCTGCTGATGGAGATGCGGCTGGATGAGGCCGCCAAGGACATGTCCGCCACCGTCGACGCGATCCTGGCCATGCCGGAGACGACCGGGCCGGGGGTCGGGGTGGTCGGGTACTGCATGGGCGGCGGGCTGGCCCTGTACCTGGCCACGCTGAAGCCGGAGGTGAAGGCGGCCGTCTCCTACTACGGGTTCCCCCGCCAGGGGCTCGAGTGGGACCTGTCGGCGGTCAAGGGCGCGGTGCTCGGCCACTACGCCGAGCACGACGACTTCGCCAACCGGGAGCTGGCCGACGGGATCGAGCGGGAGCTGCGCGCGGCCGGGGTGGACGTGACCTTCTACCACTACCCGGGCACCACTCACGCGTTCTTCAACGACGACCGGCCGGAGGTGCACGACCCGGAGGCGGCCGCCCTGTCCTGGCAGCGGACCCTCGACTTCCTACGCGCGCAGCTCGGCGGCGGCTCGTGAGCGGCGACCGCGCCGGCCCGAGCCAGTTCTGGGGGAACCTGCGCGCCTCCCGGGAGGGGACGGTGCAGACCGCGTTCACGCTCGCCCGCAACCTGGCCAGGCGGCTGCGGGGCAGCTCCTGCTGCGGCCACCCTGGCCAGCCGGGCTGCTGACAGGGCGCCCCCGAGGGCCCCGGTCGGGGCCACGACCATCCCCACTGAGCGGGACGCTACGAGCTGAGCCGTTCCGGATCGTCGCTGGGTCGCAGCAGCCAGCGGTAGCCGATGCCCGGGTCGGTCGCGATCAGCCGCGGCCGCCCGGGGTCCCGCTCCAGCTTCTTGCGGAGCTGGCTGATGAAGACCCGCAGGACGTCCACGTCGCCGGCGTAGCCGGGCCCCCACACCCGCTCCAGCAGCCAGCCGTGGGTGAGCAGCTTCCCGGGGCGCTGGCAGAGCTCGGCCAGCAGCACCCATTCGGTCCTGGTCAGGCGCACCTCCACGCCCGAGCGGGTGACGCGGCGCTCGTCCAGGTCGATCTCCAGGTCACCGCTGCGGAACCGCACCGGCCTCGGCGCCCCCTGGGCTCCGGCGCGGCGCAGCAGGGCGCGGACCCGGGCCATCAGCTCGTCGATCCCGAACGGCTTGGTCAGGTAGTCGTCGGCGCCCAGGTCGAGCGCCGCGACCTTGTCAGCCTCGTCTTCCCGCACCGACAGGACCAGGATCGGCACCGAGCTCCAGCCGCGCAGCTGGCGGCAGACCGACAGCCCGTCCAGGGCGGGGAGGTTCAGGTCCAGCACCACCAGGTCGGGCTGGAACGCCGCCGCGGCGGTGAGGGCCTGCTCGCCGTCGGTGGCCAGCTCCACCTGGTAGCCGCGGGCGGTGAGCGCCCGACCGACCGCCCGCCGGATGCTCTGCTCGTCGTCGACGACGAGGACTCGGCCCTTGCTCATCGCTCGGTGCCGCCGTTGGGGAGCGAGAACGCGAAGGTCGCGCCGCCGCCGGGGGTCTCCTCGATCCAGATCTGCCCCTGCATCAGGGTCAGGAAGCCCTTGCTGATCGCCAGGCCGAGCCCGGTGCCGAGGCGGGGATGCCGCTCGTCCAGCTGGTAGAAGGGGTAGAACAGCTGCTCGCGCACGCTCGGTGGCACGCCGCTGCCGTGGTCGACGACGCGCACGCTCGCCCGCCCGTCGGCGCGTCCGGCACGCACCTCGACCCGGGGGTTGCCGCCGCCGGTGGCCGCCTTGGCCGCGTTGTCCAGCAGGTTGGCCACCACGCGGTCCAGGAACACCGGGTCCGCCCGGGCGACGCAGTCGGCCTCGACGTCGAGCCGCACGGTCAGCCGCGGCCACTCGCGCTGGAGGCGGTCCACGCAGGGCCCGAGGACCTCGGCGAGGTCGACGTTGCGCGGACGGGCCTGCAGCATGCCGCCCTCGATGCGGGACATGTCCAGCAGGTTGGCGATCAGCGCCGCGAGCCGGTTGGCCTCCTTGTCGATGCTGTCGAGGGCGTCGCGCACGTCGTCGGCGCCGTGCCGGACGTCCTGGCCGAGCAGGTCGGTCACTGACGCCTTGATCGCGGCCAGCGGGCTGCGCAGGTCGTGGGAGACCGCCGCGAGCAGGGAGCGGCGGATCTGGTCGGTCCGGCGGTAGGCCTCCGCCTCGGTCGCCGCGTGCAGCAGCTCGTCCCGCTCCAGCACCAGCGCGAACTGGTCACAGAACGCCCGCAGCACCCGGCGTTCGGCCGCCTCCAGCGGCCGCCGGTCCCCGCTGAGCTGCAGCACGCCCAGCGAGCGGCCACCGACCGACAGCGGCAGCCGCTCGGGCGGGCCCGTGCCGGCGCCCGGGTCGGCGCCCACCGTGACCTGCTCGCGCAGCTCATCGTGCTCGGGGTCCCACAGGTACAGGGCGCCCGCCGCGAAGCCGAACAGGCCGAGCAGCCGCGACAGGATCGCCTGGTAGGAGCCGGGCCCGGGGACCAGCGCGACCAGCTCGGCGCTGAGCGTCTGCAGGGTGCGCAGCTCCTGCTCGCGGGCCTCGGCGGCCTCGGCGCGCTCGGTGGCGCGGGCGAGCAGCGCAGAGATCAGCACCGACAACCCGAGGAACACGAACAGCACCACCACGTCCTCGCCCCGGGAGATGACGAAGGTGCCGTAGGGGGGCAGGAACAGGAAGTTGAAGAGCAGGAACCCGAGGACCGAGGCGAGGATGCCGGGCCCGAGCCCGCCGACGGCGGCGGCGGCGACCACCACGACCAGCAGGCCGAACCCCTTCGACAGCGGCGTGGTGTCGTCGCGGAAGGCGAGCAGGACCAGGCTGAGCGCGACGGTCCCCGCCGTGGCGACCGCGTAGCCGGCCGCCCGGCGCTTCGGGGTGGTGGCGTCCATTTCCCAGGAAGTGTGCCAGCTCGACTCCTAACACTTCCCGTAGACCCGGCGGCGGTTTCCAAACGGATCCCTTAGGTCCCGGCCATACCGTGGCCGCATCGTGAGTCGAACGACCGTCGTCAGGGAGCCGGGCCCTCGTCCCGCGGCGGACGAGCCGCCCGCAGGTCGTGACGGCTACCGGCCAGCCAGCGCCGATTGGCCGCTGTACCGGTTCAAGCGCCTGGCGCTCGGCCCGCCCCTGCCGACCAAGCGGCTGGTCCACGAGCGGCTGCGCAAGATCGTCGCGCTGGCGGTGCTGGCGTCCGACAACATCTCCTCCAGCGCCTACGGCACCGAGCAGGTGATGCTGCCGCTGCTGGTCGCCGGCCCGGCGGCGGTCGCGCTGACCTTGCCCATCTCGGTCGGGATCGTCGCCCTGCTCGCCATCCTGATCCTGTCCTACCGGCAGACCATCACCGCCTACCCCTCGGCGGGCGGCGCCTACATCGTCACCAAGGACAACTTCGGCGTGCGCCTCGCCCAGGTCGCCGGCGCCGCGCTGCTGCTGGACTACGTGCTCACCGTGGCGGTCAGCGTGGCGGGAGGGATCGCGGCGGTGGCGACCGGCCTCCCGGCGCTCACCCCGTTCCTGGTGCCGCTGTCGGTGGCGTGCGTCGCGCTGATCACCTGGGGCAACCTGCGCGGCGTGCGCGAGTCGGGCCGCATGTTCGCCATCCCCACCTACGTCTACGTCGCCGCCCTCGGCGGCGTCCTGCTGCTCGGCATCCTCCGTCACCTCAGCGGGCACCTGCCGCCGATCCCGGCCGGCCAGACCGGCCCGCTCCCGCGGCAGACGGCGACGATCGGGCTGCTGCTGCTGATGCACGCCTACGCGTCCGGCTGCACCGCGCTGACCGGGGTGGAGGCGATCTCCAACGGGGTGCCGGCGTTCCAGCGGCCGGAGGCCGTCAACGCCCGGCGCACCCTGATCGCCATGGGCACGATCCTCGGCTGCCTGTTCCTCGGCACCAGCTTCCTGACGGTCAGGACCCACGTGCTGCCCTACCCCAGCGGCAACCCCACCCTGGTCGGGCAGCTCGCCAGCTACATCCTGGACGCCCACTCCTCCCGGCTGGGGCACGCCGCGTTCGAGTTCGTCCAGGGCGCCACCCTGGTGATCCTCATCCTCGCGGCCAACACCAGCTTCGCCGACTTCCCCAGGCTGGCGTCGTTCGCCGCCGGGGATGCGTTCATGCCCCGCCAGTTCACGCGGCGGGGGCACAAGCTGGTGTTCTCCAACGGCATCCTGATCCTGGCCGGGGCGGCGACCGCGCTGCTGGTGGCGTTCAAGGCCAACATCAACAGCCTGATCCCGCTGTACGCGATCGGCGTGTTCATCTCCTTCACGCTGTCCCAGGCGGGCATGACCCGCCGGCACCTGCGCCTGCGCGAGCCGGGCTGGCGCTACGGCCTGGTGGTCAACGGGCTGGGCGCGGTCACCACCTTCGTGGTGCTGCTGGACGTCATCTCCACCAAGTTCGTCCACGGCGCCTGGATGGTGCTGGTCGCCCTGCCGATCATGGTCGTGCTGCTGTACCGCACCAACCGTGCCTACTCGGGCGAGGTCGCGGAGCTGAAGGTAGAGCTGGAGGAGACGCTGGCCCCTCCCAAGCCGCGGCACGAGGTGACGGTGCTGGTCGAGGAGCTGGACCAGGCCGCGCTCGCCGCGGTCCGGTACGCGCGGCAGCTGCGGGCGCACCGCGCGGTCGCCCTGCACGTCGCCGTCGACCCCGGGGCGGCGGCACGGCTGGAGCGTGCGTGGGCCGAGCTGGCGATGCCGCTGCCGCTGCAGGTGGTGGAGTCGGACCCGCTCGGGCTCGGGGACACGGTCGCGCGGGTGGTCGCCGAGCAGGCGCGGCCGGACACCGAGGTCACCGTGCTGCTGCCGCGGCGCGCCTTCGCCGGCCTGCTCGACCGGGTCCGCCGGGGCCGCCGCACCGACGCGCTGCTGCGGGCGCTCGGCGGCATCCCGAACGTCCACGTCACCGCGGTCCCCCGGGTGGAGCCCCGCCGGCAGGCGGCCGGCGCCATCGCGGCCGCGGCCAAGGTGGCGGAGGTGCTCGCGCCCCCGAGGCCGCGCCACGAGGTGGTGGTGCTGATCGAGGGGCTGGACCGCGCCTCGCTGGGGGCGCTGCAGTACGCCACCGAGCTGCGCCCGCTGTCGCTGACCGCCCTGCACGTGGCGGTCGACCCCGACGCGGCACGGCGGCTCGCCAAGCTGTGGGCCAAGGTGCGCATCCCCGTGCCGCTGGAGGTCGTCGACTGCCCGGACCGCAACCTGCTCGCCTGCACCGAACGCGACCTGCACGAGCGGGCCCGCGACGACACCGAGCTGACGGTGCTGGTGCCGCGGCGGCGCTTCGCCCGGCGCTGGCACCAGCTGCTGCTGCACGACCGCACCTCGGCCGGGCTGGTCCGGGTGCTCGGCGACCTCGACAACGTCAACGTCACCATCGTGCCGTTCCAGGTGGGCCATCAGGCGCCGGTCGGGTAGCATCGGCCCCGAAGGGGAGTAGTCCATCCAGGGCACGCCGTCAGGACGGCGGGCGCCGACGCCCGCCCGGTGGCCCACCCGCGTCGCCGCGGGCGGACGAGACCTTCGTGCCGACTGGCGCCCCCAGCGGGTCGCCACCGACCGGAGGTCCCATGCCAGCCCAGCCCGCGCCCTCCCGCCCCGCCGCCCCGGCCCGCGGCCTGCCACCGCTGCTGCTGGCCGTGCTGGCCGGCCTGCCGGGCGCCCTGCTCGGCCTCGGCGAGGTGCTGCACCTGGGCGGGCCGCAGCTGGACCCGGCGGCGCAGGCGCTGGTCTACGGCCTGGCGGTGGTCGGCGCGGCCTTCGTGCTGGCGTGGGCGGCCGAGGCGGCCCAGCTGGACGTGTCGGCGAGCCTGGCCATCGGCGTGCTCGCCCTGATCGCGGTGCTGCCCGAGTACGCGGTCGGCTTCGTGTTCGCCTGGAAGGGCGGCAACGACGTGGAGCGGTTCGGCGCCGCCTGCCGGCCGCCCGATGCCGGCGGCGCCTCCAGCTGCTCGCTGGTGCTGGCCAACATGACCGGCGCCAACCGGCTGCTGATCGGGGTCGGCTGGGCGCTGGTGGTGTTCGTCGCCTACCTGGCCTGGCGCCGCCGCGGCGAGCGGCGCGCCGGGGTGACGATGGCGCGCTCCAAGTCGGTGGAGCTTGCCTACCTGTCGATCGCCTGCGCCTGGTGCCTGACCCTGCCGCTGAAGCGGACCGTCAACCTGCTCGACGCGGTGGTGCTGGTGGCGATCTTCGTCGCCTACACGGTGCGCATCTCCGGCGCGCCCCGCTCCGAGCCTGACCTGCTCGGCCCCGCCGCGCTGGTCGGCGCGCTCGGCCGGCGGGCGCGGCGGGCGAGCGTGCTGGCGATGTTCGCCTTCGCCGGCGCGGTCATCCTGCTGGTCGCCGAGCACTTCGCCGAGGCGCTGGTCGACACCGGCAGGGAGCTCGGCGTCAGCGAGTTCCTGCTGGTCCAGTGGCTGGCGCCGCTCGCGTCGGAGGCGCCGGAGCTGCTGGTGGCCGGGCTGTACGCCTGGCGGCTGAAGACCGGCGAGGCGCTCACCACGCTGGTCTCCTCCAAGGTGAACCAGTGGACGCTGCTGGTCGGGACGCTGCCGCTGGTGTTCGCGTTCGCCTCGGGGAGCCTGCACGGCCTGCCGGTCGACCCGGCCCAGCGGCAGGAGATCCTGCTCACCGCCGCCCAGACGGTGTTCGCGGTGGCGATCCTGGTCAACCTGTCGATCTCGCTGGGCGAGGCGCTCGCCCTGTTCGGGCTGTTCTGGGCGCAGTTCGTGCTGGCCGCGGTGGCGCCGCCGCGGCTGCACGGCGCGGTGCTGATCGTCCTGTCGGCGGTGTACGTGGCGCTCGGGCTGGCGCTGCTCGCCCGCCGCGCGCGGACGTTCCGCGGTCGCCTCCGCGACGGCCTGCGCACCCCCTACGAACGGCTCTGAGCCGGCGGCGGCTCGTGCGGCTCGCAGAACACCGCCATGCTGGCGGTGTAGGTGTGCAGGAAGTTGCGGCCGCCGACCGGGCCGAGCTCGCCCTGGGCGAAGAAGCCGGCGGTCGGGGCGCGGCCGGTGGCCGCGGCGACCAGCGCCGCGTCGTGGTCGGGTTCGCCGAAGAAGCCGCGGCCGCGGCCGTTGCAGGCGAACAGCAGCACACCCTTGGGGCGCCAGTCGCGGACCGGGCCGAGCAGCAGCTCCAGGTCCTCGTCGGCGGCGGTGGCGTCGCGGACGTGGAACTGCAGGGTCTGGCCGACCTCGACGGTGTCGGCCAGGGCGATCGAGCCGGAGTCCGGGTCGGCGCCGAGCAGGCCGCGGACCAGGAAGTCGCCGCGCGCGAAGCTGGCCTTGTGCTCGTCGATCACCTGGCCGACCTGGAGCCCGCCGCTGCGCAGCAGCGCCGCCTCGTCGGGGTCGATGGTGGCCAGCAGCTGGCGCAGGCGGTCCACCGCCGGCCGGCCGCCGAGCTCGTGGACGACGTTGCCCTCCCCGCGGGTGACCGCGAACGGCGCCCCGATCGGGCGGCAGCCCTGGCTGACCACCGAGCGCACCTGGACCGGCCCGGTGAGCGCGACCCCGACCGCCCCGCCGTCGAGCACCTCGGTGCCGGCCAGCAGCCGGTGGCGGCCGCCCTCCTCGGCGCCGGACACCATGCCGCCGATCACCTCCAGGCCCGGCTGCTCCTCGTCCAGCCGCTCCAGGAAGCGGTCGGCGGGGAAGGTGAAGGGGTCGGCGAGCAGCAGCACGCTGGCGCGGGTCTCCGGCGGCAGCTCGGGCCAGCCGGTGATGCCGTAGCCGTCCGGAACGGCGACCACCTGCAGCCCGAACGGCTGCACCTCCACCCCCGGCAGCCTGGCCAGCCACAGCGCCAGCGCCGGCGTCTCCTCCAGCTCCCGCGACCCGCCGATGACCCGCTCGGCGGTGCAGCCGACGATCGCCGCGGTGCCGGTCCGCTCCGAGAGGCTCAGGGCGATGCCGGCGGCGGCGTCGGCGTGCTCCATCGAGAAGAAGCACAGCGCCAGGTCGGGCTGGCCGCCGAGCTGCTCCAGCGCGGCCGGCACCACCTCGTCGAGCGCCCGGTGGTGGTCTGGGGCGGTCGAGACGGCGGCACCGAAGGCGAGCATGGCGCCAGCGTACAGCCTGGGACGGTTCAGGCCCCGCGGCCAACCCACTCGAAGTGGCCGCCGTCCGTGCGCAGCCAGCGCCCGCCCCAGGTGAACCCGTGCCTGGCCATCACCTGGACCAGCCGCGGGTCCTGGTGCGGCGACCCGCCGAGGGGGTTGGCGGCGACGTTCAGGTCGACGGCGATGCCCCAGCTGTGGCGCGACAGCTGCCCCTGGCCGCCGCGCAGCTGCCTGGGCACGTAGCAGCCGCCCTGGCGGTGGAAGTCGGCCACGTCGACCAGCCGGGCCAGCCCGCGCCGCTGCAGCTCGGCCATTGCCGCGGCCAGGTCGGCGACCACCAGCCGGTGGCAGCGGACCTGGCCGAGCAGCGGCACCCGCCGGCTGACGATGTTGGCCGCGACCCACGCCCGGTCGGGCTCGACGCGGCGCAGGCTCGGCACGGTGAACTCGCCGAAGCGCGCCTTGACCTGCGCCAGCGGCAGCACCGCGTCGCCCGCCCGCAGGAACGGCCGCTGGCCGTAGACGCGGAAGCGCAGCGCCCGGCCGTGCAGCAGCCGCCGCAGGCTGGCCTCCAGGCCCGAGCGCGAGCCGCGCGGCCGCAGCAGCAGGTAGCCGGCGTGGTCGAGGTGCAGGCGCTGGCCGATCTCGAGCGGCAGCAGCGCCTCGTAGCCGCCCAGCAGCCGGTCGTCCACCACCCCGGCGACCTGCAGGGCCACCCCGCCGGCCAGGCGCAGCCGGTCGCCCTCGTCGAGCCCGCGCAGGCGCGCGCCGGTGGCTGACAGCACCACGCCGCGGCCGAGCATGGTGCCCAGGCGCGCGCCTGCGCGGCCGACCGCGCCGCCGTAGGCCTGCCGGTCGACCGCGATCGCCTCGACCGGGACGACGCCCGCGCCGCCGGTGCGCGCCGCCGCCCCGAGCAGGCCGGTGCGGACCGCCGAGATCGCCTCCACCCGCCGGGAGCGGGCGACCAGGGCGACCTCGCGGTCGCTGAAGCCGCCGAAGGCCCACACCAGCA
The DNA here is from genome assembly GCA_035640005.1 of Actinomycetes bacterium. Classification (GTDB taxonomy): domain Bacteria; phylum Actinomycetota; class CALGFH01; order CALGFH01; family CALGFH01; genus DASQWY01. The sequence goes on along the minus strand of DASQWY010000074.1, from coordinate 263 downwards.
GCTCGTCCTGGAACAACCCGAGGCCGGCGACGGCGTTGCCGGCGACGCGGATGCCGGTGCGGCCGGAGGCGGTGGCGGCGGTGTCGCTGTGGCCGGCGACGTACAGGGCCGACCCGACGGCGACGACCGCCAGGATGGCCACGAAGGCGAGCGCTCGGCGGCGTGCGCCCATGCGGGTCTCCCTTGTCGCTGGCATCAGCGTAGCTATCGGAGGCCGGCGGGCACCAGTGAACCGCCAAAAGGTTCACCGCATCGATACGGCG
>DASQWY010000073.1:0-20224 GCA_035640005.1 Actinomycetes bacterium | reverse complement strand
GACCGGCTCCCTGCGGTCGCCGATCAGCGCGCGCAGGGCGGCGTCCAGGTCGGTGACGGCGAACGGGCGCACCAGCAGCTTGCGGGCGGGATCCTTCGCCAGGCCGCGGCCGCCGTCCTCGGCGTCGACCAGCACGATCAGCGGCCCCTTGAAGCGGCGCCGCACCCGCTCGCCGGTGGCGGCCCGGCCGCCGGCGGGCACGTCGAGCACCACCAGGTCGATCGTCCCGCCCAGGTCGGCCAGGTCATCGGGCGAGGCGATCCGGGTCAGCCGGTCGTTCCGGTCGAGCATGCGGCCGAGCACCGCAGCCAGCCCGGGGCTCTCGGAGACGAGCACGACCCGGCGTGGCGCGACGCCCACCGTGCCAGCCCCCCGTGGCGCGGTGCCTGCCGGGTTCACATGCGCCCCCTTCCAACTACCAAGAACGTGACGTTGCGGCAGCCCAAAGCCGCCCCTTCCCACCACTTCCAGGCGATCAAGGCCACAGGCCGATACGCCCGCAGAGATCGTAGTTTCTCCTACGATGGGGACACTGCGTCAAACCGGCAGCGCCTGGCCCCAGGTCACCCGGGCGGCAGCCGGAAGTCGAGGTCGGTGTCGGGTTCGGCCGTGTCCATCTGGGCCTTCTGCAGCCGCCCGGCGTAGTCCCAGTTGAGCGCCTGCCAGCGGGTGAACTGCTCGAGCACCCAGATGCCGCCCTGCCGGCTGCCGTTGCCGGAGCGGCCGTTGCCGCCGAACGGCAGGTGCGCCTCGGCCCCGGAGGTGGAGTTGTTGACGCTCACCATGCCGGCGCTCACCCCCTCCCGGAAGCCGAAGGCGGTCACGGGGTCGCGCGTGTAGATCGCCGCCGACAGCCCGTAGCCGTGCCCGTTGGCCAGCGCGACCGCCTCGTCCAGGGAGGCGCAGGTGGCCACCCCCACGATCGGCCCGAAGGTCTCCCGGCGGTAGAGGTCGTCGCCGGCGGTGACCCCGTCGACGATCGTCGGGTGGCAGTAGAGGCCGTCGGCGGGGTCGCCGACGAAGCCCTCGCGCGGGTTGGCCGCGGTGATCCGCCCGGTCCCGCTGGACCCGTGCAGGCGATGGTGGGGCCGGACCAGGTCGAGGAAGCCGAGGAACCGCTCCAGGAAGCGCTCGTCGAGCATGGGCCCGTAGAGCACCTCGGCGAACGGGTCGCCGATCGGCGCGCGCGCCACCGCCGCGGCGTAGCGGGCCAGGAACTCGTCGTGGACCGCCTCGTGAGCGATCACCGTCCCCAGCGAGGTGCAGCGCTGCCCGGCGGTGCCGAAGCCGGAGAACAGCGCCCCCTCCACCGCCAGGTCGAGGTCGGCGTCGGGCATCACCACCAGCGGGTTCTTGCCGCCCAGCTCCAGGCAGGGGCTCTGCAGGTGGCGGCCGCAGAGGGCGCCGATGCGGCGGCCGACCTCGGTCGAGCCGGTGAAGCCGACCTTGTCGAGCACGCCGGCGTCCAGCGCCGCCTCCAGGCCGGCGAAGGTGGCCGCCCCGTCGGCCTGGACCAGGTGCAGCGCGTCGGCGGGCGCGCCGGCGTGCCAGCACAGCTCGGCGAGCGCCTCGGCGGTGGCGGGCGCGTACTCCGCCGGCTTCCACACCACCGTGTTGCCGCACAGCAGCGCGGGCACCAGGTACCAGGAGGGGACCGCCACCGGGAAGTTGCCGGCGGTGACCACCGCGGCCACGCCGACCGGCTGGCGGAAGGTGAACAGCTGCTTGGACGGCATCTCGCTGGGCACCGTCTGGCCGTACAGGCGCCGGCCCTCGCCGGCGAAGAAGTCGCAGGTGTCCACGACCTCCTGGACCTCGCCGCGGGACTCCGCCAGCGGCTTGCCGATCTCGCGGGTGAGCAGCCGCGCCAGCGCCTCCTTGTTGGCCTCCACCAGCCGGCCCAGGTGCTTGACGACCCGGCCGCGGACCGGCGCCGGCACCGCCGCCCAGGCGGGCTGGGCGGCGCGGGCGGCCCGGCAGGCGGCCAGGAACGTGGACGGCTCGGCCAGCAGCACCTCGGCGACCAGCCGGCCGCTGTGGGCCGGGTCGGTGGACCGCTGCAGCCGGCCGCCCTCCACCCGCCGCCCGCCGACCAGGGAGGCCCGCGGCTCACTGGTTGTCTGTGTCATGGCATAGAGAGTAGTAGGGCGCGGCGCGCGACCCAAGGCCGCGCGCCGCGCCATCCCCACGAGGTCCGGCGCTAGCGCAGACCGAGCCTGCTCGAGCAGGCCGGCCAGGCGCCCCAGCCCTGCGAGGCGAGGACGCGCTGCGCCACGGCGATCTGCTGCGAGCGGCTCGCGTTGCTGGCCGAGCCGCTGCCGCCGTTCGCCCGCCAGGTGCCCGGGCTGAACTGCAGGCCGCCGGAGAAGCCGTTGCCGGTGCTGGCGCTCCAGTTGCCGCCGGACTCGCACTGGGCGAGCCGGTCCCAGACGCTGCCGACGGCCACGGTGGTGGCCCGGCGCGGCGCGGCGGCCGGCAGCGGCGCGCCCTGCCGGGCCGGTGACGGCGCCGGCAGCGGGCGGTGCCTGGTGACCTCTCCCCTGGCGGGGATGCGCAGCTTCCAGCCCGGCTCGATGACGTCGGGATGCTCGAGGATCGCGTTGACGTCCCAGAGCGGCCGCCAGCTCGGCAGCTTGGCCGCCTTGGCGATGCCGCTGAGGGTCTCGCCCGGCCTGACGGTGTGGACCTTGCGGTCCTTCCGCTTGACGATCGGGACGACCTTGACGCCCTCGCCGCGCAGGACGGTGTAGACGGGCTCGGCCTTGGCCGGCAGCGCGAACGCCGGGACCACGACCGCCGCGCAGAGGCCGACGGCGGCGCTCAGGCGGGCCGCCCGGCGTAAGTGCGGGCGAAGGGGAACGTGGGAACGTGGCAAGAGAGACCTCCTGCATGCATTTGGGGGGTACAGGGGCGTCGAGGCCCGAAGGTCGTACGGAGGGTGTTGGGCCGACGCCGACCGCTCGCCGCCACGCGGCGCGCGGGCGCGCCCCGGTGGGGCGCTGCCACCAAAGGGCGCGCTCGTGGGGGCGCGCACGCCTTCGGCCGTTACGAGCGGAGCAGGGTAGCGGGGAGCGCCGCAACGGTCAAGCATGTCGGTCCGGTCCGTCCAGGTTCGGCGTGCGGGCGCGGCGCCGCCGGTCTGCCTGGTTCGCGGCCCGCTTGACGCGGGGGACGGTGAGGAGTCGGATCGTCGGCGCCATGGACGAGCTGGTCGAGCGGGTGCTCGCGGTGGTCGACCGCATCCCGGCGGGCAGGGTGCTTTCCTACGGCGACGTGGCCGCGCTCGCCGCGGTCCCGACCGCCCGCGACGTCGGCCAGGTGATGGCGCGGCACGGCGAGCGGGTGCCGTGGTGGCGGGTGCTGCGCGCCGACGGGACGCCGGCGCCGCACCTGCGCGAGGACCAGCTGGCCCGCCTGCGCGCCGAGGGGACGCCGATGGCCGCCTCCGGCGACGCGGTCGACCTGCGGCTGGCGCGCTGGAAGGAGGCGCCGGGCGCCGACCAGCAGCCGACCCTGTTCGACTGACGGGCCGCCGGCGCCGGCGTAGCTCACCCGCACCAGGGCTGCATACGTCGATTGAAGCTGGCCGGAACGGTCCGCGATGCCGCAAATAGGACGGGAGAAGTACGTCGCCAGCACCCGGATCGTTCGGTCTTCGAGGGGGGCCTTCCACTTGGCGGACGCACCCATCGAGCCGGCCGTCCGGCTCGGACCCGCGGTCGCGAACCTGCTCAAGGTCGTGTGGCGCCAGCGCGTCCTGGTCGTGGTCGGCCTCGTCCTCGGCCTGGCGCTGGGGCTGTTCGCGCTGCCGAGGATGCTCGGCAGCACGTCGAAGTACCAGGCGGCCGTCCGCATGCAGGTGCTGCAGTCGCCGACCGACGCGATCTTCAAGATCGCCCCGCAGTTCGGCGGCGGCGGTGAGCAGCAGGGCGTCTCCACCGACGTGCTGAAGGACATCAGCGTGGCGGAGTCGGTGGTGAAGCAGCTGCGGCCGCGCAGCGCCGGGCTGACCGGGACGACCCTGCTCACCCAGCTCAACTTCGAACCGGTGGTGGGGACCCCGTTGGTCGACGTGTCGTTCCAGGACCCCGATCCGGCCTTCGCCACCGACGTGGTGGTGCGCTACACGAACCTGTTCGTCGACAAGCGCAACAAGGCCGAGGCCGACCGCATGGACCAGGCCATCCGGAGCCTCCAGGACCTGGCGAACGGCCTGCCCGCCGCCTCGCGCAAGACGGTCCAGACGCAGATCGACGCCGCCCGGCAGCAGCAGGCGGTCACCGGGCCGCCGACCACCGTGGACGGGTCGCCGATCGTCACCCAGAGCGGCCCGCCGCTGAGCCGCAAGGTCACCGTCGGCCTCGGCCTGCTGCTCGGGCTGGCGATCGGCGCCGGTGCCGGCCTGCTGGTGGAGACGGCCTTCCGCAAGGTGACCAGCGAGGCCGACGCCGAGGAGGCGTCCGACCTGCCGTTCATCGCCGCGGTGCGCAAGAACGGCGTGCGGCGGACCTCCATCCCGGTGATCGAGCGCCCGTTCAGCCCGGCGGCCGAGGACTACCGCCGCGTGGCCACCGCCCTGGAACGCCAGGGCCTCGGCGGCGACATCCGCGTGCTGGCGATCTTCTCGGCCGACCCCGACGAGGGGAAGTCGATGCTGGCCGCCAACCTGGCCCACTCGCTGGCGCGGCAGGGGCGGGACGTGATCGTGGTCTCCAGCGACCTGCGCCGGCCGAAGGTGGAGCAGCTGCTCGGCCTGCGGCGCGGCGCCGGCCTGGCCGAGGCGCTGCAGCAGGACTCCACCAACGTGATCGGGCTGCTGGTGTCGATCAACGAGCACCTGCTGGTCCTGCCCGCCGGCCAGCCGACCAAGCACCCGGGCGAGCTGCTGTCGTCCAAGCGGCTGGTCGAGATCGTCGGCGCGCTCCGCAAGGTGGGGATCGTGATCCTCGACAGCCCGCCCGCGCGGCTGTCGGCCGACGCCATGACCCTCGCCAGCGTCGCCGACGCCAGCCTGCTGGTGGCCAGGTCGGGCGTCAGCCGCATGCGGTCGGTGTTCGAGGCCACCAGCGGGCTGCGCCGCGACCGGCTGCGCCAGCTCGGCGTGGTGCTGGTCGGGACCAGCAGCCCGTGGCTGCGGTCGCTGTGGATGCGCAGCTACCGCGAGCGTGGCGAGTCCGGCGCCGAGGAGGCGCCCGGCCGCTCCGGCGCGCCGGTGCGGCTGGCCCCCAGGGACGGGCAGGACGCCGCCAACGTCACCGAGCTGAACGCCGCCCTGGAGCGCGATCGGAGGGCCGCTGACTAGCAACGGCCTTCCGCTCGGCTATCCGTGCCGCTTCTGCGCGGCGCCGGTGGCGACGGTCGTCTGCGACCTCGGCGTCTCGCCGCTGTGCGAGAGCTTCCTGACCGTCGAGCAGCTCAACCGCATGGAGCCCTTCTACCCGCTGCGCGCCGACGTGTGCGAGCGCTGCTGGCTGGTGCAGCTGGAGAGCTACGTCGACCCGGAGGCGATCTTCACCGAGTACGCCTACTTCTCGTCGTTCTCCGACTCGTGGGTGCGGCACGCGCGCGAGTACGCCGAGATGGCGGTCGACCGCCTGGGGCTCGGCGCCGGCAGCCTGGTGGTGGAGCTGGCCAGCAACGACGGCTACCTGCTGCAGCACTTCGTGGCCCGCGGCGTGCCGGTGCTGGGGGTCGAGCCGGCGGTGAACGTGGCGGCGGCGGCCGCGGAGCGCTCGGTGCCGACCCTGACCCGGTTCTTCGGCTTGGAGCTGGCCAGGGAGCTGGCCGCCGAGGGCCGCCAGGCCGACCTGGTGGTCGCCAACAACGTGCTCGCCCAGGTGCCCGACCTGAACGACTTCGTGGCCGGCATCCAGCTGCTGCTGAAGCCGGGCGGGGTGGTCACCGTCGAGTTCCCGCACCTGGTCCGCCTGATGGAGGGCAACCAGTTCGACACCATCTACCACGAGCACTTCTCGTACTTCTCGCTGCGCACCGCCCAGCGGATCTTCGCCCGGCACGGGCTGCTGCTGTTCGACGTGGAGGAGCTGCCGACCCACGGCGGCTCCCTGCGGATCTACGGCCGCCGGGCGGCCGAGGCCGGCGCGCCGACCAGCCAGCGGGTGCTGGAGCTGGCCGCGCGGGAGGCGGCGGCCGGCATGGAGACGCTCGACCCGTACCTCGGCTTCGGCGAGCGGGTCGCCGAGACCAAGCGGCGGCTGCTGGAGTTCCTGATCCGGGCCAGGCGCGAGCGCGCGCACGTGGCCGGCTACGGCGCCCCCGGCAAGGGGAACACGCTGCTGAACTACTGCGGCATCCGCACCGACCTGGTCGACTACACGGTCGACCGCAACCCGTACAAGCACGGCCGCTTCACGCCCGGCACGCGCATCCCGATCCACCCGCCCGAGCGGCTGGCCGAGACGCGGCCGGACTACATCCTGATCCTGCCGTGGAACCTGAAGGACGAGATCATGACCCAGCTCGCCTACACCCGCGACTGGGGCGCCCGCTTCGTGGTCCCCATCCCCGAGGTGAAGGTGTACGGGGAGGAGGCGGCGGTCGTGGGGGGTCGTGGGGGGGCCACGTGAAGACAGTCCTGTTCTGCGGTGGGTTGGGCTTGCGACTCCGGGAGCACAGCGAACGGGTCCCCAAGCCGATGGTGCCGGTCGGCTACCGGCCGATCCTGTGGCACGTGATGAAGTACTACGCGCACTTCGGCCACAAGGACTTCATCCTCTGCCTGGGCTACAAGGCCGACGTGGTCAAGGAGTACTTCCTCAACTACAACGAGGCGCTCTCCAACGACTTCGTGCTGGACGGCAACGGCGGCAACGGCGGCCGGGTGGAGTTGCTCGGCAGCGACATCCACGACTGGCGCATCACCTTCGCCGACACCGGCCTGCACGCCAACATCGGCCAGCGGCTGCGGGTGGTGCGGCGCTACGTCGCCGACCAGGACGTGTTCCTGGCCAACTACGGCGACGTGCTGACCGACGCGCCCCTGCCGGAGCTGATCGACGACTTCCTGCGGCGGGACAAGGTGGCGGCGTTCATCGCCGTCAAGCCGAACTACACCTTCCACGTGGTCAGCATGCGCGACGACGGCCTGGTCGAGGCGATCGACGACGTGCGCGTCTCCGACCTGTGGATCAACGGCGGCTACATGATCCTGCGCCAGGAGATCTTCGACTACATCGGCGAGGGCGAGGAGCTGGTGCAGGAGCCGTTCCAGCGCCTGGCCAAGCAGGACCTGCTGGTGGGCTACCGCTACCAGGGCTTCTGGGCGCCGATGGACACCCTCAAGGACCACCAGCACCTCGAGTCCCTGGTCGACACCGGCCGGCCGACCTGGGCGGTCTGGCAGCGGTGACGGCGTGCTCGGCCTGAACCTGCGGCCCCGCCCCGGTTCGCCCCTGCGGGTGCTGGCGCTCGGCGCCCACGCCGACGACATCGAGATCGGCTGCGGCGGCACCATCCTGCGCCTGGTCGCCGAGCACCCGGGCCTGGAGGTCGACTGGGTGGTGCTGAGCGCCGCCGGCGAGCGGGCCGCCGAGGCGGCCGACAGCGCCGCCGCCTTCCTGGAGGGCGCCGGCCGCACCCGAGTCACCGTGGAGCGCTTCCGCGACGGCTTCTTCCCCTACCTGGGCGGCGCCGTCAAGGAGTTCTTCGAGCGGCTCAAGCCGCGGGTCGCCCCCGACCTGATCCTCACCCACCGGCTCCAGGACCGCCACCAGGACCATCGGCTGGTCGCCGAGCTGACCTGGAACACCTTCCGCGACCACCTGGTGCTGGAGTACGAGATCCCCAAGTACGAGGGCGACCTCGGCCACCCCAACGTGTTCGTCCCGCTGGCACCCGAGCACTGCGAGCGCAAGGTCGAGCTGCTGCGCAAGTACTTCCCCAGCCAGGCCGGCCACGCCTGGTTCAGCGACGACACGTTCCGGGCGCTCCTGCGCCTGCGCGGGGTCGAGTGCAACGCACCGAGCCGCTTCGCCGAGGCGTTCGAGGGACGCAAGCTGCTGCTCTGATTCAGCCGCCTTCGGCGTCGGCGAGCAGGCCGGCGCCGGCCAGCGCCGCGGCCGCCTCCGCCACCGTCGGGAACGGCAGGCCGGCCCGTTCGGCGACGTCGAGCAGGCTGTGCTCGCCGTCGGAGAGGTTCAGCACCCACAGCATCGCCAGCTGCCGCTCCTCGGCGTCGCTGCGGCCGCCGATGGAGCCGTACAGGCCGCGCTTGCCGAGCTGCGGCTCGCACATCGGGCTGAGGTTCAGGTGGCGGCGGTTGCCCTCCAGCACCCCGACCAGCTCCCAGCAGGCGTCGAGGCTGTCCTGCAGGTGCTCGGGCCGGACCAGATCCAGGTCGTCGGCGGAGGTGTGGTACTCGGGGTAGCGGGCGTAGGGGGTGCGGCTCAGGCAGCCGACCGGCAGGTTGAACCCGGGGGAGCAGAACTGGCGCTCGTCGTAGCCGTAGGGGGTGAAGTCGAGCAGCCGGTGCGGGCGGCCGGAGCTGGCCAGCACGTGCGCCGCGGCCCGGTCGACCTCGGCGTCGCCGCGCCGGCTGCGCTTGTAGTGCAGCCGGCCGGGGTCGCCGACGCAGGCCAGCACCAGCCCGTTGCGGATGCTGCCGGCCCGCTCGGCGTTGCGCGCCAGCCAGGTGATCGACCCGATCGTGCCCGGGATGAACAGGAACCGGTACGACCAGCGCGGCCGCGCCTGCGCCAGGCGGCCGGCCAGGCGGCTGGCCACCGCGATCCCCGAGCAGTTGTCGTTGGCCAGCGACGGGTGGCAGACGTGGCAGGTGACCAGCACCTCCTCTTGGCTGCGGCCGGGCACCAGGTGCTCGCCGTAGGTGAGGTGCCCGTCGGCGAGGGTGGCGTCGACGCACACCTCGTAGTCGCCGTCGGGCAGGCCGTCGACCAGCCGCTGGCTGGCGCAGAAGCCCCAGCTCTCGGCGTAGTAGGAGGTGCGGTAGGGGATCCAGTCGGGGTGCTCGGGCAGGGTGAACAGGTGCCGCTTCAGCTCGGCCAGCGGCATGGTGGCCCGCACCGGCACGCTGTAGCTGACCACGTGCAGGTTGCTGTCGCGGAAGTCGATCACCCGGCGGCCGTCGGCGTCGGCGACCCAGGCGTCGCGGATGTTCCACTCCCTCGGCACCGTCCAGTCGAACACCTGGGTGCCGCTCGGGACCTCGTGGACCTGCAGGTCGAGCTCGCGGCCGACGATCCCGAGTGTCCTGCGGACCCCGTCGCCGGTGATGCTGCGGCAGATCGGGTACAGCTCGGCGACCAGCTCGTGCAGCCGCTCGCCCTCGGTCATGGGCCGACGTCGGGGTAGCTGCGGTCGCGCTCGTTGATCACCAGCACCTCCCCTGGCCAGTCGATGCCGAAGGCGGGGTCGTCCCAGCGGACGCCCCTGGCCGCGGCCGGCTCGTACGGCGCCGACATCTGGTAGGCGACCTCGGTCGCATCGGCGAGGGTGAGGAAGCCGTGCGCGCAGCCCTCGGGAACGTACAGCATGGCGCGGTTACCGGCGGTCAGCTCCGCCCCGAACCAGGCGCGGTGGCTGGGCGAGCCGGGCCGCAGGTCCAGCGCCACATCCCAGATCGCGCCGCTGGTGCAGCGGACCAGCTTCGCCTCCTGGTGGGGCGCGGCCTGGTAGTGCAGGCCGCGCAGGGTGCCCTTGCGGTGGTTGAGCGACAGGTTGCACTGGGCCACGCACGGGTTGAGCCCGTGCGCCTCGAACTCCTCCTGGCAGAAGGTCCGCGCGAACAGCCCGCGCTCGTCGGCGATCGGCTCCGGCTCGATCAGGAAGGCGCCGGCGACCCGGGTCTCGGTGAAGCGCACGGCGTCAGCGGCCCCCGGCCGTGGAGCGTGCCAGCCGCGCCAGCGCGTGGCCGACGCCGTCGACCTGCTGGTCGCGCATGCCGTGCCACAGCGGCAGGGTGAGCACCTGGCCCGCCGCCCGGTCGGTGACCGGCAGCGGGCCGTTGGCCTTGGCGAGCCAGCGGTAGGCGCGCTGGCGGTGCACCGGCGGCGAGTAGTAGCGCCTGGTCTGGATGCCCTCGGCGCCGAGCGCGGCGGCGACCGCGACCGCGTCCATGCCGAACTGCTCCGCGTCGACCAGGATGGTGAGGTCCTTGTAGGTGCTGCGGTCGCCGGGGGTGACGGTCGGGAAGCCGATGCCGGGCAGCTCGCCGAGGACCGAGCGGTACCGCTCGGCCAGCTGGTTGCGCTGCGCGATCCGCTCCTCCAGGTCCTCGAAGGAGGCCAGCGCGGTGGCCGCGTGCAGCTCGGACATGCGCGCGTTCAGCCCCACGAAGCGGGTGTCGTAGTCGCCCGGGTTGCCGTAGTCGCGGCCGATGCGGCAGCGCTCGGCCAGGGCGTCGTCGCCGGTGGCGATGATGCCGCCCTCGCCGGCGATCAGCACCTTGGTCGGGGACAGGCTGAACACCTCCGCGTCGCCGAACCCGCCGATCATCGTGCCGCCGCGGCGGGAGCCGAAGGCGTGGGCGGCGTCGAAGAACAGGCGGATCCCGTTGCGCCTGGCCACCTCGCCCAGCCCCTCCACGTCGCAGGGGGTGCCGTAGGTGTGGGTGGCCATGATCGCCGAGGTCCGCACCCCGGTGGCGCGGGCCACCGCGGCCGGGTCCAGCAGCAGGTCGTCGGGGTGGATGTCGGCGAACGCCACCCGCAGCCCGTTCCAGGCCACCGCGTGCGCGGTCGCCGAGAAGGTGAACGACGGCAGCACCACGTCGCCGGACAGGTCGCTGGCGCGCAGCACCAGCATCAGCCCGGCGGTGCAGGAGGACACCGCCACGCAGTGGCGCACCCCCAGGTAGGCGGCGGCGCGGGCCTCCAGCTCGCGCACGAACGGCCCGTTGGTGAGCACCCCGCTGGCCAGGATCGCCCGGGTGGCGGTGGCGACCGACTCGGGGTCGGCGACCGACGGGCGGGCCAGCGGCAGGCCGTCGGGGAACAGCGGCTGGCCGCCGTGGGCGGCGGGGCGGTCGTCGGCGGGGCTGGTCATGCGGAGCATCATCGCGCAGCTACTCCCTTGGTGGGGTGGAGAGAGGCAGGGCCCGCCGCCCGCGCGGCGAACCAGCCGACGGTGGTGGACAGCCCGTCGCGGACGGTCACCTGCGGCCGGTAGCCGATCAGGCGCGCTGCCTTGTCGATGGCGGCCTGCGAGTCGCGCACGTCGCCGGGCCGGGCCGGCACCAGCCGCGGCTCGATCCGCTCGCCGAGCAGCTCGTTGAGCAGGCCGACCAGGTCGAGGACGGAGATGCGGTCGCCGCAGCCGACGTTCATCGCCTCGCCGACCGCCGCCGGACCGGAGGCGGCGGCCAGCCGGCAGGCCCGCACCGCGTTGGCGACGAAGGTGAAGTCGCGGGTCTGCCCGCCGTCGCCGGTCACCTCGGCCGGCCGGCCCGCCAGCATCCTGGTGACGAACCGGGGCACCACCGCCGCGTACTGCGAGGCGGGGTCCTGGCGCGGCCCGAACACGTTGAAGAAGCGCAGGCAGACCGTTTCCAGCGGGTAGACGCGCGCGAACGCGCGGCAGTAGGACTCGCCGGCCAGCTTGGAGGCGGCGTACGGCGAGCGCGGCGAGACCGGCATCTGCTCGTGCTTGGGCAGCGCGGGGGTGTCGCCGTACACCGACGAGGAGGAGGCGTACACCAGCCGCCGCACGCCGGCGTCCCTGGCCGCCAGCAGCAGGTTCAGGGTGCCGCCGACGTTGACCTGGTGGGAGGCGAGCGGGTCGGCCACCGAGCGGGCCACCGACGGCAGCGCGGCCAGGTGGTAGACCACCTCGACCCCGTCGACCGCCGCGGCCGCCTGGCGCGGGTCGCGGACGTCGCCCTCCACGACCTCCACCCGCCCGGCGACGCCCTCCAGGTTCTCGCGGCGGCCGGTGGAGAAGTCGTCCAGCACGCGCACGGCCTCGCCGCCGGCGGCCAGGTCGCGGACCAGGTTGGAGCCGATGAAGCCGGCGCCGCCGGTGACCAGCGCGGTCACGCGGCGTCCCGGACGCTCATCGCCAGCCGCCACAGGCGCGTGCCCACCCCGGTGCCGAGCACGCAGGCGCAGGCGATCATCACGATCGCCGCCGCCAGCGACACCTGGTCGGCGACGTAGCCGGTGGCGGCGCTGACCGCGCCGAGCATCCACAGCATCAGGGTGGAGCGGTCGCGGCTGCCGGTGCTGCGGGCCAGCAGGTCGTAGGAGTGGCGGCGGTCGCCGACGGCGAGGCCCTCCGCGGCGAGCAGCCGGCGCACCACCGTGAAGGTCAGCTCGAAGGCGAACACGCCCAGGCACAGCCCGGCCGCCAGCAGCCCGTGCCAGCCGTGCGCGGCGGTGACCCGGCAGGCCAGCACGGTCAGCATGGCGCCGAGCCCGTAGGCGCCGCCGTTGCCGAGGAACACCCTGGCGGGCGGCAGGTTCCAGGCGAGGAAGCCGACCAGGCCGCCGGCCAGCGCGCCGGCGACCAGCGGGTTGCCGCCGTTGGCGGCGGTCACCACCGCCAGCCCGGCGCAGGCGATCCCGGCCAGGCCGCCGGCCAGGCCGTCCTGGCCGTCGATCAGGTTGACGGCGTTGGCGAGCAGCAGCAGCAGCACCGGCACGGCGACGGCGCCGAGCGGGCCGAGCGGGACCACCCGCAGGCCGCCGGCCGCCAGGGTGGCGCCGGCCACCGCCAGCGCCAGCAGGCGCAGCGACGCGCGCAGCGGCCGGATGTCGTCGAGCAGGCCGATCACGGCCGCCAGCGCCACGCCCGCGCTGAGGGTCACCGGCAGGCCGTGGTCGACCACCAGGAGCGTGGCCAGCACGGCCAGCAGCACCCCCATGCCACCGAGGACCGGGATCGGGACCGCGTGGATCTTCAGCGGATCCTGCGCGGCGCTGGGGTCGAGTTCCCCGGGGGGCACGGGGCCAGGGGGGAGCCCACCGGGCCCCCCGGGGGCTGGACGGTCGACCAGGCCGGTGGCCAGGCCGATCCGGCGGGCGGCCCAGGTCAGGACGAGCCCGAAGGCGATGGCGATGATGAACGGCATGGTCTGATCCAGACGTTGCTGGTGGTGCCCTGATGGACGTGGAGCTGGCCGGCCGGCTGGAAGCCGACCTTGGCGTAGAAGCGGTTGGCGCCAGCGTTGGCGGCGCCGACCACGACCTTGACGTCGCCGGCGCCGCGCTCGGCGAGGCCCTGCAGGACGCCGTCGGCGAGCGCGCGGCCGGTGCCGCCGGAGCGGCACTCGGGGGCGACCGCGATCGACAGCAGCTCGGCGTCGGGCAGCGGCCCCGCCCCGTTCCCCTCCTGGGCGGGGTAGCGGACCGTCTCCAGCAGGCGGCGCAGCACGCTCGGGCGCAGCAGGCGCGGCGCCGCCGCGGCCGCGGCCGCCGCCCCGTGGTGGCGGGCGAAGCGGCGGTAGAAGCCGCCGACCGAGACGACCCCGGCGGCGAAGCCGACCACCCCGCCGGCGTCCTCGGCGACCAGCGCGACCCCCTCCGGGTCGGTGGCCAGCGCGCGGTACAGCCGCGTCAGGAACCGGTGCCCGAGGGTCGGCAGGAACGCCTCCGGCATGCCGCCGGCGTGCAGCCGGGCGATGGCAGCCGCGTCGCCGGTCCGGGCCGGCCGGACGACCACCAGGTCGGGCGCGGGCCGGGCCCGCCGGCCGAGCAGCACCTCGTAATGCCCGACGACCCGGTCGGCCACTGCCGCCTCGCCGAACCTTTCCAGGGCGCGGTCCCTGGCGGCCTTGCCGAGGCGCTCGCGCAGCGCCGGGTCCTCGGCCAGGCGCAGGATGGCGGCGGCCAGCGCGTCGGGGTCGCGGGGCGGCACCAGCAGCGCCTCCCGCTCGTGCCTGGCGACCTCGCGGCAGCCGCGGATGTCGGTCAGCAGCAGCGGGCGGCCCATCGCCGCCGCCTCGATCGCCGAGCGGGGCATGCCCTCGCGCCAGGAGGCGAGCACGAACACGTCCATGGCCGCCAGCAGGTCGCGCACGTCGTCGCGCCAGCCGGCGAAGCACACGTCGGCGCCGGCCCGCTCCAGCTCCTCCGGGCCGATCGCGTCGGCCTTGTCCAGGTCGGGGGCGCCGACGACCAGGAAGCGCACGTCCGGGCGGCGCTGGCGGACGGCGCGGGCGGCGGCGAACAGCTCCCGGTAGCCCTTCTCGGCCACCAGCCTGCCGACCATGCCGACCACCAGCGCGCCCTCGGGCAGGCCGAGCTCGCGGCGCAGCTCGGCGGCCCGCGCGGCGCCGACCAGGCCGGGGTCGAAGCGCCGCAGGTCGGTGCCGTTGCCGAGCAGCTGGCCCCGCCCGCGCGGCAGCAGCCGCGTGCGGGTCGCCCAGCGCAGGTCCTCCTCGCTCTGGTACAGCTCCAGGTCCGAGCAGCGGGCGGCCAGCCCTTCCAGGCCGAGCACCGCGACCCGCTTGGCGAGCCGGTCGTCGGGGGTGGCGTACAGCCCGTGGACGGTGTTGACCACCACCGGCACCCGCGCCAGGCAGGCGGCGACCCGGCCGATCACGCCCGGCTTGGGGTTGTGGGTGTGGACCAGGTCGAAGCGCTCGCGCCGCAGCAGCGCCCACAGCTCGGCGAAGGCGCGCAGGTCGGCCCGGAGGTTCCAGGAGCGGGTGGCGTTGCGCCACGGCAGGTGGCGGATGCCGGCCGCCTCCAGGGCCGCCGCGTGCGGGCCGGGGGCGCTGATCCCGGTCACCTCGTAGCCCTCGTCACGCAGGCGCTGGAGTTGCCCGAGCAGCAGGTAGCGCAGGGTCAGGTCGGTGGTGGTCAGGTGCGCCACCCGGAGGGGGGCGCCGCCAGGGCGCGGGTTCATGGCCGGCTCCAGGGGCCGCGGCCGAGCACGCGGTAGGCGAGCGCCTCGCCGTCCAGGCGTCCCTTCACCTTGGCGCGGAAGAAGCCCATGCCGTCGCTGCGCAGCACCGGGACGCGGCCGAGCCGCCAGGGGTCGATCGCGCCCGCCCGGTTGGTGCGCCAGGCGTCCAGGGCGGCGGTGTCGAACAGGCCGCGGGCGACCCGGTCGGCGGTTGGCGAGCCGACCGCCCAGGGGTAGGCGAAGTGGCGGCAGGCGACGCCGAGCCGGTCCTCGACCAGCTCCTTGCTGCGGGCCATCTCGTCGCGGCAGACGCTCTCGAGCGCGCGCGACAGGTCGGTGTGGCCGTGGGTGTGGGCGCCGACCGTGACCAGGCCGGTGGCCACCGCCTCGGCCAGCTGCGACCAGGTCAGCGCGTCCGGGCGCTGCAGGCCGGTACGCTCGCCGGCGACCAGGCTGGTCGCCAGGTACAGCACGGCGGGCACGCGGTGGCGCACCAGCAGCGGCAGCACGGTGTCGTGGAAGTCCCGGTAGCCGTCGTCGACGGTGACCACCACCCCGCCGAGGCCGCCGGCCACCGCCTGTTCCAGGGTCAGCACGCGGTCGCGCTCGGCCAGCACCTCCAGCTGCCGCTCGAAGGTCGCCGCCGGCAGGTCGATCTCGCCGCCGCCGCTACCGCCGACCCGGTGGTACAGCAGGATCACCACGTCGCCGGGCCGCCGGCGGGTGACGATCCCGCCGGGCAGGACGGCCGCCTTGACGGCCTTACGCGCGAACGAGCTGCCGGTCGGCATCCACCCTCCGTTCGCGGCCGGAGGCCAGCACCGAGAGCAGGCGCGGCCGGTTGGACGGCACGGCGAGCAGCACGAAGAAGAACGGCAGCAGCTGGGTCCGCTCGCGCGCGAGGATCCCGAAGTTGGCGATGCTCGAGAAGGCGACGATGAACAGCACCGAGTAGACCAGCACGAACGCCATGTACGGCCGCCGGCGCAGGTGGCGGACCGCCTGCCAGATGGCCCGGCGCCTGGCGATCGTCAGGCACAGCAGCACCGTGCTCTCCAGCGCGGTCACCCCGGCCTGCACGTTGCCCGCCTCGAACAGGAACGGGCGGAACAGGATCGTCACCGCCGCCATCGGCAGCCTCGCCAGCGACGTGCCGGTGGACTGCGCCTCGAAGCTGGAACCGCCCGTGTCGGTGCGCCTGGTGGTCTCCGCCAGCACCGAGGAGACGCCGTCCTGCGGGTCGATGCCCTTGCTCAGCAGGTAGGTCTGCGTCTGGCTGAGCAGCAGGATGGCCACGCCCACCAGCGCGCCGAGGGCGAACAGCTTCACCACCGAGCCGAGCGCGCCGAGCCGCCGCGGCGGCCGGGCGAACAGGTAGGCGACCACCAGCCCGATCACGGCGATGCCGGCGACGTGCGCCCGCACCAGCGCGCACAGCCACAGCGACACGCCGGCCAGTGCCAGGCCACGCCAGGGCCGCCCGGTGAGCACCCGGGCGGTGCCGAACGCGGCCAACCCGAGCGTGAGCAGCATCCAGGCTTCCTTGCCGATGCTGGAGGGCCAGTACAGCATCGACGGCATGAAGAACAGCAGCCGCGCGTAGCTGCGCCGGTTGCCGTCGGGGACGGCGATGGTGAACGCCCGGTACAGGTAGAACATGCCGCCGAAGGCGAGCCAGCTGTACAGCAGGAAGCCGGCGTAGATGCTCGGGCCGGTGATGGTGTAGACGATGCCGGTGACGAAGGAGATGAAGTCGGTGCCCGACAGCGACTGCAGGCCGGTGTCGAAGTTGCCGGCCCGGAACCGCATCGCCAGGTCGACGCCGGCCTTGTGGTACTCGAAGGCGTCCGCGTTGCCCTGGTAGACGTGCAGGGCGACCCAGTAGCGCACCAGCGAGCCGAGCAGCTTCAGCGCCAGCGCCAGCAGCAGCAGCTGCACCAGGCGGGCGTCGCGCTCGCGGCGGCCCTGGCGCACGAACGTCGGCCAGCTGGCAACCAGCAGGACCGGCACCAGGAACAGGGCCACCTCGAAGCCGTCCATCCGCGCCCACACCAGCACCAGCAGGCCGAGCGCGGTGAACGAGAAGGCCACCAGCCCGCCGCCGACGCCGACCGCCACGCGGTCCACGAAGGGGGCGGCGGTCCGCGGCGCGACCTGCACGCTCAGAACACCTCGAGGTCGCCGAGCGAGAGCGCCCAGGAACGCAGCTCGGTCGGGTCGGGCGCCAGGCCGGCGCGGAGCGGGTTGACCACCAGGCGGATGCCCGCCGGCGACGGCAGGAAGCCGCTGCGCGCCGCCGGCCCGGCCAGCGCCGAGCGGGCGGGCGCGTGCAGGGTCAGGTGGTCGACCGCCGCCGCCCCGGCGACCCGCCGCAGCAGCCGCCCGGCGGTGCGCGCGTCGCCGCCGGCGAGCACCTCGGCGACGGTCGCCTCCCACAGGGCGCCGCGCGGGCGCACGCGGAACAGCGCCAGGCCGGCCAGCTCGCCGGCGCGTTCCTCGGTCACCGCCCGGTAGCCCAGCAGCGGCGCCGCGCCGTAGCGCCAGCGCAGGTAGTCGAGGTCGCGCGGGGTGGCGAGCCCGCGCGGGGCCGGCTCGCGCCGCAGCAGCGCCGCCACCGCCTCCGCCCGCTCCAGCACCGCGGCGGCGGGCTCGGCGGCCACCGCCGGCGCCGGCCGGGCGCTGCCGCGTCCCCTGGCCAGCAGCCGCAGGGGGCGGCGCACCCGCACCGCCACGGGCACGCGGCCGACCTCGCGCCAGCCCAGCTTCAGGTAGCCCGGGCCGCTCTTGTCGTTGGGCGTGTTGAAGACCAGGTCGACCTCGCCGGCCATGGCCTCCAGCGCCGCCCTGGTGAGCCGCGAGAACACGCCCATGCCCTGGTAGTCCGGGTGGGTGGCGGTATCGACCGCGCGCACCGCCCGCAGCGTCCCGGCGCCGCTCCGCAGGCGCCAGCGCATGAACGCGCGCAGCCCGACCAGCCGGCCGTCGCGCTCGGCGACCAGCATGAACGACGGGCCGAAGGGGTTGTCCAGGTGCTTCCAGCGGAAGAACTCCGGCGGCCGCCGCCCTGCCGGTCCGCCGCCGAGCGCCGCGTCCAGCAGCTCCACGACCGGCGGCAGGTCGCCCGGGGCGAAGGGCCGCACCTCCAGGCCCGGCTCCACCGCGTGACGGCGCACGCCACCCCCCCTACGTTCCTCGCAAGCTGCCCAGGCCAGTTCAGTCTCGGGCAAGTGGCAGATCCGGCCTACGTGCAAGCGGAGGACGGGCCGCTACGCGTTTGGCGTACGGCCGCTACGGTCTTTGCCACCCCTCACCAGCAGCAGCGCCGCGGCCAGTGCCACCGCCGCCTCGGCGGCGGCCAGCAGCAGGGCGGTGGCGGCGCGCTCCGGCCGGCCGACCACCCTGGCCGCCACCCCGGCCAGGACCGCCTGCGCGGCCAGGACCGCCCAGGCCAGCGCCGGCCGGCGTTCCAGCGGGCCGAGCGGGCCGCGCCGCCGCGGGTCGAGGCGGCGGGCGACCGGCTCCAGGGCGAGCAGGCCGAGGCAGGCGAGGCCGCCCACCACCGAGCCGGGGCGGCCGGCGCCACCGCTGGCGACGGTCCAGGTGAGCAGGCCGGCCGCCGCCAGCGCGCCGGCCGCGCCCAGCGACGGCGGCCGCCGGCCGCGCCGGGCGAGCGCCAGCGGCCCGGGCCAGCCGAGCAGGCAGAACGGCAGGGCGGCGCCGAGCACCACCAGCGCCGCCTCCACGTCGGGGACGGTGGCGTACACGCCGGCCGCGCTGACGGCCAGCAGCGGCAGGGCCAGGCCGTGCCCGCGCCAGCGCCGGTCGAAGTCGGCCAGCAGCACCCCGGCGACCAAGGCGGCGGCGGCGACCGCCGGCCACGGCAGCGCCGGCGCCGCCCCGGCCCCGGTCGCCGCCAGCGCGACCACGCCGGCGGCGGCCAGCGCCAGCCCGGCCACGGGCGCGTCGGGCCGCCGGGCCCACACGGCCAGGCAGGCGAGGGTGCCGGCCACGCCGAGCAGCAGGCCGGCGCCGAGGTCGCCGAACCGGCCCGCGAGGGGGTCGGCCATGCGTCAGGCGAGCAGGTCCGCGTAGACCTGCTCGACGCGGCGGACGGCCTTGCGGATGTCGAAGTCCAGGGCGCGGGCCCTGGCCGCCTCGCCCATGCTGGCGCGCAGGGCCGGGTCGCCGAGCAGGCGCAGCAGCCCGCCGGCGAGGGCGTCCGGGTTGCGCGGCGGCACCAGCAGCCCCTGGGCGCCGTCGGCGACCACCTCCGGGGTGCCGCCCACCCGGGTGACCACCGCGGGCCGGCCCAGGGCCATCGCCTCGATCAGCGCGATCGGCAGGCCCTCGTAGGTGGAGGCGAGCGTGAACACGTCGAACGCGGCCGCCAGCCGCGCGGCGTCGGTGCGGAAGCCGGCGAACACGACCGTGCCGTCCAGGCCGAGCTCGGCCGCCAGCCGGCGCGTGTCGGCCTCCAGCGGCCCCTGGCCGACCAGCACGAAGCGCACCCGCGGCAGCGCCTCGCGGACGCGGGCGGCGGCCCGCAGCAGGGTGGCGTGGTCCTTGGCGGCCTTGAAGTTGGCGATGCTGCCGACCAGCGGCGCGTCCTCGGGGATGCCCAGCTCGGCGCGGACGCCGTCGGCCCGGAAGCCGCCCGCCAGCGCCGGGTCCAGGCCGTGGTGCAGCGTCTCCACCGGCGGCATCGGCAGCAGCCGCAGCGGCCCCGGGTAGCGCACCGACGCCCGCACCTCGTCGGAGACCGCGAACACGTGGTCGTTGCGCGGGAAGGTCGCCAGGTTGGCCGCCCGGGTGGCCGGGTGGTAGCGGCTCCAGACGTTGTGCTCGGTGTAGACGACCCGGGTGCGCCGCCCGGCGGCCACGCGGGCGCCGGCGGCCGCCACCGGCGAGTGCGCGTGGACCAGCTCGATGCCCTCGCGCCGGACCAGCGACCGCAGCCGGCCGACCCAGCCCGCGCCGCGGGCGCCGTCCAGGCAGTGGACCGGCAGGCCCGCCCCGGCCAGCTCGGCGACCAGGCTGTCCTTCCACGGCAGCAGGTAGGCGAACTGGTAGCGGTAGCGCTCCCTGTCCAGGTAGGGGACGCCGCTGGCCAGCAGCTGCTCGGCGCCGCCGCGGCCGAGGCCCTTGATCAGGATCAGGACCCCGCTCACCCGGCCCACGCCAGCCCCCGGTAGACGGCGCGGTAGGAGTCCGCGATCGCGTCGATGCCGTAGCGGTCCAGGCAGCGCGCCCGCGCCGCCGCGCCCATCGCGGCCCGCAGCGGCCCGTCCGCCAGCAGGCGGCCGACGGCGGCGCGCAGCCCGTCGCGGTCGCCCGGCGGGACCAGCAGGCCGGTGACGCCGTCCTCGACCACCTCCGGGATCCCGTCCAGGGCCACCCCGGC
>DASQWY010000072.1:0-2456 GCA_035640005.1 Actinomycetes bacterium | reverse complement strand
ACTGGCACCAAGCATCGACGACGTCGACGGGCAACCAGCCCGATTTTCATCCCGGCACGGGCGTCCCGCCGGGACACAGACGACTGCTATGTGCCGTCAAGTCGCTCTACGAGGCGACCGCTGGTTGGGGAAGTCGGGCTGGCCACAGAAGTACCCCAACGCCGGTCATGGCTGGATGCCGCTCATGTAACCGGCTCCGGTGGTTGATCCCCACCGTGGTCCCAGGGTTGCATGAGCATCCCGGCTGGTCCGGGGGTGGCGTTGAGAGCTGCTCTGAGGGAGGCGCAGGCGCGCCAAGCCTCGTCCGACTGATTGCCACCTTCGGCCTGGCCACGGACGCCCCGGATGAGGGAAGTGGCCCGACCCGAGCGGGTCGGGGCCGGTTGCAGCACATGAGTGGGAGCCGTCGCCGGACGCAAGCTCCTTGGGACCGTGGTCGCGGACAGGCGTCGCCCATCGGGCAGCCGGAGCGGTAGGCCACGACCCGAAGGGAGCGGGGATGGACGACCGACGGCTGGTCGGCATCGACCTGGGGATCACCAGCGCCCACACCGTGCGGGTGCTGGCCGGCGACGGTGGCCTGGTGTGCCGGCGCAAGGCGGTCCCGACCGTGGACAGCCTTGGCGGGGTGGAGCAGGCCGCCCTGGCCGGGGCGACCCCGGACACGCGGCTGGAGGTGGTGCTGGAGCCGACCGGGCCGGCGTGGCTGCCGATCGCGGTGTTCTTCGCCCAGCGGGGTCACACCGTGTATCGGGTGAGTTCGGCCAAGGCCCATGACCTGCGCCGGTTCCTCAAGCGCCATGCCAAGTCCAACGGCATCGACGCAGACACCCTGGCGCGGCTGCCGCTGGTGGACCCCGCCGGGCTGCGGCCGCTGCAGCTGCCGGATGCGCCCCGGGCGGCGCTGGACCGCCGCGTGCGCGCCTGCGACCGGCTCACCCGCCAAGCCGCCGGCCACAAGCGACGCATCAAGGACCTGGTCCACCAACTGCTACCGGCCAGTCCGCTGGTCGGCGACCTTGGCCAGGCCGACTTGGCGGTGCTGGAACGCTACGCCGACCCGCACGCGCTGCTGGCCGCCGGACCGGCTCGGCTTGCCCGGGTGATCGCCACGGCCTCCAACAACCATCTCGGCGTCGCCCGCGCCGCCCAGTGGCTAGCCGCCGCCCACGCCGCGCTGCAGTTGTACGCCGAGCACCCCGCGGTCGCCTTCGCCGAGCTGGCCGCCGAAGTCGCCACCGAGGTGCGGCTGCTGCGCGCCGCCCAGGCCGAGCTGGCCCGCCACGCCCCCACGCGGGAGGCCTGCTACCGATCAGTCGACCCCGACGGGCTGGCCCGCAGCCTGCCTGGCCTGGCCGAGGTCGGCGGCCCCGCGCTGGTGGCCACCATGGGGCCCGCCAGCCGGTTTGCCACCGCCGGCAAGTTCCGTGCCTTCACCGGGCTGGCGCCCAAAGCGTCGGAGACCGGCCAGACCGACCGCAAGGGCCAGCCGATCAGCAAGGCCGGCAACCGGCTGCTGCGCACCACCCTGGTCCGCGCCGCCGACACCGCCCGCAAGCTGGACCCCCAACTGGCCCGCCTGTACTACCTGCAAATGGTCGAACGCGGCAAGGACCACCTCGGTGCGACCTGCGTGGTCGCCGCGCACCTGGCCGAGCGGGCCTGGACCGTCATGGACCGCGGCACGCCGTACCTGATCTGTGACATCGACGGCACCCCCGTCACCGCCCAGCAGGCCAAGGCCATCATTGCCGAACGCTGGACCGTGCCTGAGGAGGTCCGCCGCCGTCGGCGCAGCCGCAAGGCGAAGGGGAAGGCCCCCCAGCAAGTCCTCGCGGGACATGTCACAGGCGCTCGAAGCGCAACGAGGCGACCCTCCCCCTCACCAGCCAGTCTTGAACGGCAACTCACCCTGGTCAAGCCCGCCCAGACACGCACTTGACAGCCAATCCCCCATAGGGAATCAGCCGATGGCGGGCGCGGGTGCGGTCTTCGACCATGTCGGCCCGGGCGCGGCACAGATCACGGACCGCTTCTTCTTCTTCCTGAACGCTGGGATGCGGATCGCCACCAGTTCTCCGGCCCGGTGCAGCCGCGCCAGCCGCCGGCAGTCGCGACGGTCGGTCTTGACCTTGTCGCCGGGGGCCTTGGGGATCAGCGACGGCGCGATCACCTCGCAGCGCACTCCCATGCTGTGCAGCAGCCGAGCCAGCTCGTAGCCGGTCGGGCCAGCCTCGTAGCAGGCTCGCAGCCAGCGGGGATCAGGGAAGCGGCCAACGAGCCTGCGCACCGACGGCTCGTCATGAGGAATCCGCTCGACGTCCGGGCCGTCACGATCTGGGGTCAGGATCGCCACCGAGATGGTGTCCTTGTGGACGTCCAGGCCAAGGTGGGTCGGGCCGAGATGCGAGACACTGGGCACGGCCGGCTCCTTCCGTATGTGGCTCCGTCCGCGC
>DASQWY010000071.1:0-2295 GCA_035640005.1 Actinomycetes bacterium | reverse complement strand
GCGCCCACCTTGGCCGCCCCGCCGGGCGAGCCGAGCGGCTCGTCCCCCTCGGTGAAGAAGGCGGCGTTGGTGGCCGTGAACTCCTTCCACTGGGCCGGGACGTCGTCCTCGTAGAAGATCGCCTCCACCGGGCAGACCGGCTCGCAGGCGCCGCAGTCCACGCACTCGTCGGGGTGGATGTAGAGCATGCGGTCGCCCTCGTAGATGCAGTCGACCGGGCACTCCTCGATGCACGACTTGTCCTTGACGTCGATGCAGGGCTCGGCGATGACGTAGGTCATCTTCGGGTTGACCCCCTCGTTGGCGGGTTGTCGGCGTTGGGATTGCTGGATACCACCGGGCTCTCGGCAGCGTCAACGCTGGTCGGGCGTGCCTGCCGTGCTGATCGTACTCCGGCGCCGCCGGGCCCGGAACGGGGCACCGTCCCCGTCAGGGGCCGAGCGCGGCCACGAACGCGTCCACCCCGAGGGGGCGGCCGGTGGCCGCCGAGACCAGCCCGGCCCAGCCGAGGGAGGCGCCCGGCTGGAACACCCGCTCGGTCAGGAACGCGCCCGCCTCGGGCCGGCCCACGAACCCGCCCGCGGCCTGCCGCACGGCCGCCTCGACCTGGAAGGCCATCAGCTCGCCGAGCAGGTAGCTCTGGTAGTAGACGGGGCTGGAGGCCAGGTGGATCTTGCTGGCCCAGTCCGGCGCGGCGGCGCGTCCCTCCGGGCGGCGCAGGCCCTGCAGCGACTCGACCAGCTCCCACCAGGTGGCCACCAGGTCGCGGCCGGGGTCGGCGTACAGGGCGCGCTCGAAGCGGACCATCACCAGGCACCAGCGGGCGAAGACGAGCTGGCCGACCCGCAGCACCTCGCGGGAGGGGCCGGCCAGGTCGGCGGCGGTCGCCTGGTCGGCGCCGAGGACCCCGACCAGGAACTCGGGGTCGCGCCGCAGCCGGCCGAACATCAGCGCCACCGCCTCGGTGGCCAGCGGCTGGGGCGGGCAGCGCAGCACCCAAGGCAGGGCCGGGTCGATGCGGTCGTCGTAGACGGCGTGGCCGACCTCGTGCAGCATCACGTCCAGGGAGACCTCGCCGGGCCCGATGTTGGCGAGCACGCGGACGTCGCCGCCGCGGTCCACGTCCATGCAGAAGGCGTGCTGGTCCTTGCCGGGCCGCGGCCACAGGTCGGAGCGGTCGAGCACGTGCCTGGTCTCCAGGCCCATGCCGTCGTAGGCGGCCACCGTCAGCCGCACCGGGTCGCTGCCGTCCAGCAGGCCGCCGAGGCCGGCGTCGCCGTCGCCGTCGTAGCGCTGGAAGAACGGGTCGCCGTAGTGCCAGGGGCGCAGCTGGTCGGTGGCGACGCCGAAGCGGGCGGCGAGGCGGGCGTCCAGCGCCGCCTTGGCCGCCTGGAACGGCTCGCTGGTGGCCGCCTCCACCTCGGCGAGGATCCCGTCCAGCCAGGCCTCGTCGAGGTCGCCGGTTGCCAGGGCGAACCCGAACCAGTCGCGGAAGCCGTGGCCGCGGGCGATCCGGTTGCGCAGCTCCACCAGGGCGA
Source organism: Actinomycetes bacterium (assembly GCA_035640005.1). Classification (GTDB taxonomy): domain Bacteria; phylum Actinomycetota; class CALGFH01; order CALGFH01; family CALGFH01; genus DASQWY01. The sequence goes on along the minus strand of DASQWY010000071.1, from coordinate 757 downwards.
GCAGGTCGTCGGCGACCACCGCGCCGACCTGCTTGCCGGCCTCCCAGGCGGCCTGCCGCTCGGCGGGGTCGCCGGAGGTGGCCAGGACCTCCTCGATCTCGGTGTTGGACAGCTCCCGGTCGCCGGCGCGGCCGCGCACCACCGCGAACGCCGCCTCGACCTTGGCCTGCAGCCGCACCAGCTCGGCACGGTCCTCGGCGGGCACCTGGTTGGCGAGCAGGTCCAGGCGCGCCTTGGCCAGGGCGCGCGCCACCGCCGGCGGGACGGCGGGGTCCGGCCCGTTCTCCGGGGCACCCGTGCCGGGTTCCCCGGACCCCCGATCCTCCGGGGCACCCGTGCCGGGTTCCCCGGACCCCTCCAGCGCCGCCTCCACCGCCGCGAACAGCTCCGGGTCGGCCAGGGCGGCCAGCAGCGCCTCCTCGGCCGCCGCGCGGGCGGCGGAGCGTTCGGGGGTGGCGTCGACCGCGGCCGCCCAGTAGGCCTCGTGGAGGGCGCGCTCCAAGGGCGCCAGCCGTTCGGTGAGGTCGTTCAGGACAACGGTCGGGTCGGTCGGCATGGGCGGGCTCCCGACCCTCCGGGGCACCCGTGCCGGGTTCCCCGGACCCCCGTTCCTCCGGGGCACCCGTGCCGGGTTCCCCGGACCCCTCCAGGTGGCCGGCGGTCGCCAGCGCCCGCTGCAGGGCCAGGGCGGAGCCGAGCGCGTCCCCGTCGGGGTTGACGTGGCAGGCGATCACCGCCCGGCCGGCGCCGGCGATCG
>DASQWY010000070.1:0-3738 GCA_035640005.1 Actinomycetes bacterium | reverse complement strand
GGTCCAGGCGTGCTCCAGGATCTGCCGGACCACGAGTTGGACTTCCGTCGAGGAGCTGTCTTCCTGGCCGGCTAGCCCGGGTGGCTGGGCGACCAGCACGTGCTCCAGGCACTGGTCGCCGGCGATGCCGGGGAAGGTAGTCAGCGCCTGGTCGTACAGGTGCAGGTTGGAGAAGGCGATCAGGCGCTCGTCGCGGCTGCGGTAGTGCCAGGTCAGCATGCGCATCCCCAACAGCGGGGTCAGGGTGTCCAGGATCGACTCGAACCCGGAGGTGAGGGCCAGCTCGGCCTCTTCTGCCTCGGCGTCTTCGTTGGCGACCGCCGCGGTGAAGAACGAGGTCGGCGGCAGCTGACGGTCATCGCCAGCGACGACGGCACGGTCGGCCCGCAGCAGCGCTGGCACGGCATCGGCGGGCAGCACCTGGCTGGCCTCGTCGAAGATGACCACGTCGAAGTAGGGGCGGTCGGCGGGCAGCAGTTGGCTGACAAGCAGCGGGCTCATCGCCCAGCAGGGCTTGAGCGCCGCCAGCACCTGGGGGGCGGCCGCAAACAGCTCGCGGATGGGCTTGTGGCCGCGCTGGCGGGCCGCTTGGGCTTCGACCAGGGCGCTCTGGTCGGGGAACTGGTCTCGGGTCCGGGTGAGCCGTTCTGCGCAGGCCCGCTTGACCCGGGCTGGGGTGGCCGCGATGTGGGTGGCGTCAAGGCGTCGGAAGTCGTGGGCGGTCTGGTGGTGCAGCTGCCCGTCGAACGCTCCGATCCGCGGATCTGCCAGGGCGACCTGGTCGTAGATGGAGGCAAGCCAGGCGTGCTCCAACGCCGCCACGCACAACACTGGCGGCAGCTGCCGGGTCTGGAGTTCTTCGAGCAGCGGCGTGAGCCCTCGCCGCTGCAGCCCCGCCCGAAGCGCATGCAGGGCTGGGAGCTTCAATAGGGTAGCGTGGTCTGCTCGCAGGGCCGCCAGCCGGTCGGCAAGCTGCTCCAGGGTGAGTTGACCTGCATTCAAGGTGGGCAGGAAGCGTGCGAGCACGCCGAGCTCTCGTTGCAGCTGCTCGAAGGCGCCGAAAGTATTCGCCAGAGTGGCTGGCAGTCGTGGGCCGCCGTCGTCAACGCTAATCATTCGCCATCGCGCCTGTTGGTTGGCCGCCTCCTGGGCGGCCTGATGGAGCAGCTGCACATCCGGGGGGAAGTTGAGGCAGAGGGAGTGGAGTTGCCGTCGCGCCTGGCGGTAACTTGCCGAACCGAGAAAGGCGCGCAGCCGTGCGCCGCGGCCCTGGGAGGCCGGTGTGAGTGCCCCGGCGAGCGCGGCAAGATTCTGGTGGAACGCCTCGGCCCCAAAGCGGTCCTGGGTGATGCGGACCCCGTTCAGCAGCTCCAGGAACTGCTGCCACTCGCTGATCGAGGCTGGCTTGCGCAGCCCGACCGCAGCCAACGCGTCCCCAAGCTGTCGCGTCGCAACCGGCAAGGTGTGGCCGGCCAGACGATCCACGGTCTCCAGCGCGGCTGCAGCCTGCTCGCCGCTTACGACTGAGGCCTCCGCCCAGGGGCTGGTCGCTGGGTTGAGGGCGAGGCCACCACGGGCGACGAACTCCTGGAGCTCGTCGCTGGCCTCGGCAATGGCGTCGGCGCCCAGCTCGGCAAGCGCCGCTTGGGAGAGTCGAACCGACGTGCTGGCCGCCGCGGGCAGGCCAAGCAGTCGGCACTGCACCTGGTAGATCGATACCTCCCACGGCTGCCTGGGCGCATGCAGCGCGGCGACATGCTCGGTGAGCGCGCGTCGGCGCCGCTCAAGCCGCGCCTGCTCCTGAACCAGGCTGGTCAACGGGACCTGACCAGCCTCGCGCAATCCCTGGGCCAGAATCTGGGCGAACTTCCGCCGCGAACCCAGGCTGCGGTGCAGGTCCATGACCAGGTCATCAAGGCCGACCTTGGCGAGGCGGGACAAGACGGCGTCAATCGCTGCCCGCTTCTCAGCCACAAACAGCACCCGCTGACCGCGGGCCGCCAGCGTGGTGATCAGGTTGGCGATGGTCTGGCTCTTGCCGGTTCCCGGCGGGCCCTTGATGACTAGGTCTTGGCCAGCCACCGCGGCGTTGATGGCGTAGTTCTGGCTGGCGTCGGCGTCCAACGCCAGGAATTCATCGGCGGGCGCGGTATGGTCAGGGACAGTCGGACCGAGATCCGCCATGCGGCGACGGATGGCCCGGCGGGCCTGCTCGTCACCGGCAATCGCCGCGATCAGATCATGGGCGGCCAAAGCCTCCTGGAAGGTCTCCAGGTCGCGAACCATGGGCAGCTTGGCATACGAGAACGTCCCTACGATCAAGCGTTCAGTAATCGAGAACGCCGGCACCGCCGTGGCGGCCTCCCCGGTCAAGCGGGCAAACAATCGCCCTGGATCGACGGTGCCGCCATCCTCATCCAGCAGATCGAGCAGGTCGGTGTCGTCAAGGTCGACCTGGTAGTCGGTACGCAGCAGATGCAGCAGGGTGGGATTTACCTCACGGTTGCCGACCAGGCTCACATCAAAGTCCTCCGCTGCCGGCCCTCGAGGCACAAGGCTCGCCGCCTGGAGCAGGACCGGCGCGGCTGGGGTGGTCACACCCGGCTGGTTGTCCCAGGTCGCCATCCCGCGGGTCAGGTGCAAGGTCTGGATGCCACGCTCCTCGAACAGCTCGACCGCCTTCGCCCGGATCGCCCTGGCCCGCCGCGCCGCGCCAGCCAGCTCACCGGGATCAGGAAACAACGCCGACAGCTGCACCGTCCGGCCGCTGAGAAGAACATCAACCGCGGCCGGCTCGCCCAACCCGAGGTCCAAGGTGCCGACCTTGAGGTCCCTGTAATATAGAAGCGTGTTTCGGCCGCTCAGGTCGACCAGCTGCCCAATCCACCGGCTAGCGGCCTCACGCACGCGGTCCAACCGCTCAACGTCCACAGACAGCTCAGTGGTCATCGTTGGCCGCTCCACCCAGTTGCTGCTGCCTGCAGTCATCCGCGCTCCCAAGCTAGACGCGCCGACGTCACATGCCCCACAAGCCTCGGCACCCTCAATCGACGCGTCAAGCGCTCATCAAGGCTCGGCCTGAGGTCCCCCCGCTTCCTCAGGGGGAAGTCACTACCAGGGCCGGCCTGGTTGAGTGGCACAAAGCGACAGGTGGGCCGGATTCCAAGATATGGGGCCGACTTGAAGGGCCGACTGCAAGGGGAAGGATGCCACTACGCGCCCTTTCCCCCGGGCCCACGCCTGCAATCCGCCGCACGTGCCGGACGGTCGTGCGCGCGACCGCCCTCTCATTCGCCTGATCCCCGGCGAGCGCGACCTCCAGCCAGCGTGGTACCGATGCCAAGACGGCCGTAGAAGGCTCGCCGTCCAGCCAGGACATCCCGGCTGAGCGACGGGCGCCGCGCACGGCAGTCCGCATCGCTGCCTGGATCGGCGACGCCAACCCGAGCCCCCGTTCGGCGCCGGAGCAGCTGCGGCAGCGTATGCAAGCTGCCAATTCCGAATCTACGAGTTTAGGGACAGCGCCAGGCGCTACTAGGGTTTGGGGAGTGGTTCTCATGGCAGCTCAGGGGAGACAGCAATCGCAGCGCAACCGGCGTTCTCCGCGCAAGCGCATGGTCGACCTCGTCCGCAGCGCCCTCGGGCGCGGCCGCGCGATGCTCAAGCGCCTGCGGCTGAGCCACCGCATCCGTGGCCGCGGTGCCGGAGGGCTTGGCCGCCTGGGTCGTGAAATGGCCG